>NZ_LZKF01000256.1:0-6799 GCF_001672665.1 Mycobacterium sp. E2238
CCGGCACGCCATGCTGCGGCTGCGCGTGGACGACGAGTGGTCCCTGACCGTGCCCGAGGCTGGATCGGTCGACGCTGCCGACCACCTGCACCAGGTGGACGTGTTGTCCGACGCCGCCGTGACCGCGGCGCGCTCCCGGCTGAACCCGGCCGGCGGGGTGATGCTGAGCGCGCTGTGGGCGACTTCCACCCGACAGCTGGTGCTGATCATCCACCACCTGGCCGTCGACGGGGTGTCCTGGCGAATCCTGTTGGAAGACTTGAACATTGCCTGGGCACAGCACCGGGGTGGGCAGCCGGTGGCGTTGCCGCCGGGTGGGACGTCGTTCGCCCGCTGGGCGGCCCTACTGGGCGAGCACGCGCACGACCCCGCGGTGGTGGAGCAGGCCGGCGCCTGGCAGCGGATCGCGGCGACGCCGCCCGCGCTACCGGAGGTACACCCCGAAACGGACACCTACGAGACCGCCGAGCACCTGTCGGTGGCACTGGACGTGGAGACGACCCGCACGCTGCTCGGCGAGGCACCGGCGGCCTTCCACGCCGGGATCAACGACATCCTGTTGATCGGTTACGCGCTGGCCTGGGCGGAATTCTTGGGTGGCGGCGCGCCGGTGGGCATCGACGTCGAGGGCCACGGCCGACACGAGGAGCTCGCCGCCGGGGTGGACCTGTCACGCACCGTCGGGTGGTTCACCACCAAGTACCCGGTGTCCTTGGCGGTGGGTCGATTGCCTTGGGAGGACGTGCTTTCCGGTGATGCGGCGCTGGGGGCCGTGGTCAAGCAGGCCAAGGAGCAGCTGCGGGCCCTGCCGGAGCCCCTGACTTACGGGCTGCTGCGCTACCTGAACGACGAGGTCGACCTGGGCGGCCCCGACCCGACGATCGGGTTCAACTACCTGGGCCGGCTGGGCGGCGCGGCCGCCGAGTTGTCGGACGAGTTGTGGCGCATCTCGCGGGACGGCTCGTCGGTGACCGGCACCAGCACGGCGGTGCCCATGCCGCTCATGCACACCGTGGACCTCAACGCCGGCACCGCCGAGACCGAGGCCGGCCCGCAGCTGCACGCCAACTGGACGTGGGCGCCCTCGGCACTGGACCGCGAGCAGCTCGCCCGGCTGAGCGGGCTGTGGTTCGAGGCGCTGACCGGCATTTGCGCCCACGTGCGGTCGGGTGGTGGCGGGCTGACCCCGTCGGACATTCTCCCGGCCCGGTTGGTCCAGCAGGAGATCGACGAGCTCGAGCGGCAACGGCCGATTGCCGACGTGTTGCCGTTGACCCCCCTGCAGCAGGGGCTGCTCTTCCACGCCACCACCACGCGGGGCAGCGACGACCTGTATGTGGTGCAGCTGGAGATGAGCGTGACCGGCCCGCTCGACCGGGGCAGCCTGCGCGACGCGGTGCAAACCGTGGTCGACCGGCATCCGCACCTGGTCGCCAGGTTCTGGGACCGGCCCGACGAGCCGGTGCAGATCATCCCCGCCGAGCCGGCGATGGCATGGCGCTACGTCGAGCTCGACGGCCGCCAGGGCATGGACGAGGGCATCGGGGAAATCTGCGCCGCCGAGCGTGCCGCGGTCTACGACCTGGCCGACGGGCCGGCCTTCCGGGTGGCCATGATCCGCACCGGGGAAAACCGGCACCGGCTGGTGCTGACCATTCACCACATCGTGCTCGACGGCTGGTCGGTTCCCATCCTGGTGAACGAGACATTCGCCAGCCTCACGGGGCAGCGGCTGGCCCCGCCGGCGCCGTACCGCCGGTTCGTCACCTGGCTGGCCGAGCGCGACTTCGATGCCGCGCGGGCGGCGTGGGGACGGGTGCTCGCCGGCTTCGACACCCCGACGCTGGTCGCGCCGCCGCACGAGTTGGAGCCGGGCGGCCGCGGCCTGACGACGTTCGCGGTGCCGGCCGAAACCACCCGGGCGCTCGGCGAGCTGGCGCGGTCCTGCCAGACCACGGTCAGCACCGTGCTGCAGGCCGCGTGGGCGCAGCTGCTCACCTGGCTCACCGGCAACTACGACGTCGCGTTCGGCACCACGGTGTCGGGCCGCTCGGCCGAGGTCGCCGGCGCCGAGTCGATGGTGGGCCTGATGATCAACACGATCCCGGTGCGCGCCCGCATCACGGCGGCGACCACCACCACGGAACTCCTGGACCAGCTGCAAAGCGCCCACAACGACACGCTCGAGCACGAGCACCTGTCGCTGAGCGAAATCCACCGGATGACCGGTCACGAGAAGCTGTTCGACACGCTGTTCGCCTACGAGAACTACCCGCTGGAAACGTCCGCGATGGCGGTCAACCACGAGCTGTCCATCACCGACTTCAACGTGTTCGAACGCAACCACTATCCCTTGACGATGCAGGCCGCCCTGTCCGGCGAACAGCTCGGCCTCCGCGTGGAATACGACGCCGGCGTCTTCGACGCGGGCAGCATCGAGGCGCTCACCGAGCGACTGGAGCGGGTGCTGGTGACGATGACCGCAGACCCGACCCGGCGGCTCTCCTCGGTCGACCTGCTCGACGGGCCGGAGCACGCCCGCCTGGATGAAATCGGAAACCGGGCGGCGCTGACCCGGCCGGTGCCCCCAACGGTGTCGATCGTGGAGATGTTCGCCGCGCAGGTCGCCCACCGGCCGGACGCCGTTGCGCTCAACTGGGGCCGGCTGTCCATGACGTACCGGGAGCTGGACGAGGCGGCGAACCGCTTGGCGCACCGGCTCATCGCCGAGGGCGCAGGCCCGGAACAGTCTGTGGCGCTGCTGTTTTCGCGTTCGGCGCAGGCAATCGTCGCGATCCTGGCGGTGCTCAAGACCGGGGCGGCGTACCTGCCGATCGACCCGGCCGCCCCGGCCGCGCGGATCCGATTCATGCTGGACGATGCCGCGCCGGTCGCCGCGGTCACCACCGCGGGACTGCTGTCGCGGCTGGACGGCACCGGCGTGCGGGTCATCGACATCGAAGACCCGGCGATCGACGGCTATCCGCGCACCGCGCCGCCCGTGCCGGGGGCGGACGGCATCGCGTACATCATCTACACCTCGGGAACCACCGGTCTGCCGAAAGGTGTTGCGGTCACGCATCGTAACGTGACGCAACTCATCGGCTCGCTCGACGCCGGCCTGCCCGCCCCGGGCGTGTGGACACAGTGCCACTCGTACGCCTTCGACGTGTCGGTGTGGGAGATCTTCGCCCCGCTGCTGCGCGGCGGGCGAGTGGTGGTGGTGCCCGAGTCGGTGGTGCGCTCGCCGGCGGACTTCCGCGCCCTACTGGTCGACGAAGGGGTCAGCGTGCTGACCCAGACGCCGTCGGCGGTGGCGACGCTGGACCCGGCGGGCCTGGATTCGGTGGCGTTGGTGATGGCCGGCGAGGCCTGCCCGCCCGAGGTGGTCGATCGCTGGGCGTCGGGTCGGGTGATGGTCAACGCCTACGGCCCGACCGAGACGACGATGTGCGTGGCGATCAGCGCCCCGCTGGCTGCGGGCTCGGGGACGCCGCCGATCGGCTCGCCGGTGCCCGGCGCCGGGTTGTTCGTGCTCGATGGCTGGCTGCGGCCCGTGCCCGCCGGCGTGGTGGGCGAGTTGTACGTGGCCGGAACCGGCGTGGCCGCCGGATACGTCGGGCGCGCCGGATTGACCGGTTCGCGGTTTGTGGCCTGCCCGTTCGGCGAACCCGGGGCGCGCATGTACCGCACCGGGGACCTGGTGCTCTGGGGTGACGACGGGCAGCTGGTGTACGTGGGTCGCGCCGACGAGCAGGTCAAGATCCGCGGCTACCGCATCGAACTGGGCGAGGTCCAGGCCGCGCTGGCCCGATTGGACGGCGTGCAGCAGGCGGTCGTGATCGCCCGCGAGGACCGCCCCGGGGACAAACGCCTGGTCGGCTACGTCACCGGAACGGCCGATCCCGCCGAGGCGCGCACGGCGCTGGCCGGGCGACTGCCGGGCTACATGGTCCCCACGGCCGTGGTGGGACTCGACGCGCTGCCGCTGACGCCCAACGGCAAGCTGGACACCCGCGCCCTGCCGGCGCCCGAGTACACCGGTGGCGGCTACCGGGCCCCGTCGAACGCGACCGAGGAGATCCTCGCCGGCAGCTTCGCTCAGGTGCTCGGTGTGGAGCGGGTCGGCGTCGACGACTCCTTCTTCGACCTGGGCGGCGACAGCATTTCCGCGATGCGCCTGATCGCGACGATCAACACCAACCTGGTGGTCGACCTCGCGGTGCGCACCCTGTTCGACGCGCCCACGGTCCGGACCCTGAGCCAGCGGCTGGGCACGGACACGACCACCACCCAGGACGTGGTTCCCATCCAGACCCTGAAGCGGGGCGCAGGCACCCCGTTGTTCTGCATCCATCCGGCGGGCGGCGTGAGCTGGCCGTATCAGGTGCTCGGCAGTTACCTGGACTGCCCGATCATCGGTGTTCAGCAGACCCGGCAGGACGAAGAGACCGAACCTCGATCAATCCGCGAGATGGCGGAAAACTATGCCGACAGGTTGCAGGAGATTCATCCCTCCGGGCCCTATAACCTGCTCGGCTGGTCGTTCGGCGGGGTCATCGCGCACGAAGTCGCGGTGGAGCTGCAGCGGCGCGGACGCGCAATCGGCCGCCTGGTCCTGCTCGACGCCCAACCCACCATGAACGGTGCTGCCGGCGGAGTCGTTCCGCACGGTGACGGGCCGGGCGAACCACGGCTTCCGGAAGGCTCGCGATCCGAGCGGCTTGTCGACCTGCTCGCCGAGAACCTCCGCAAGAACATCGACCGCTACCGAACCCACCGGCCCGGCGTTTTCGACGGCGATATCACCATCTTCTCCGCCGCGGGGGACGGGGGTGACCGCGGTGCGTTCCTGTCCCAGTCGTGGCGGCCGCTCGTCTCCGGCGAGATTCTCACCTACTCCGTCGACTGCGCGCACGACGACATGCTCACCCACGATTCGGTGGGTCTGTACGGACAACGACTCAGGCATCTGCTGGTCCTCGCGGAACGCCGGCTCGAGCTCGCCCACGGTGGTCAGCAAACGGCGGCGTCGCGGGACGGCAAGCTGCCCGGGGAGCGCGCCGGATAACGGTCAGGAGACCGAAGCGCCGATAGCGGCCCTGTGTTGGGGGCAGTAGGACGCCACCGAGGCGCCGAGAAGATAGCCGGCTTCGTGCGCCGACAGATCGGTTGCCCGTACCACGTTGAGCACCAACGAGGTTGGCGTCTTCCCGGAATCGAGTCCCGCGCACATGTTGTGCCCCGCGGCGATCGCGGCGCCGCGGTCGGAAAAGACGATCCCGTTGCGCTGAATCTCCGAAATGAACGCATCGTCTTTTTGATCGGCCGACGCGGGTGCGGCGAAAAACACCGCGGCACCCACGAGCGCGACTATTGTCGACCAGTTCCCAAGGCGCGCAATTGTTCGCGTCACGATGTTCCTCGATGTGGCATCTGGGCTCCAAGCCCTAACGGTGGCTGAACATTAGCCGGGATCGCCGAAGTTTTCCTGCCGGCTTCCACCGCGCCACCTCACACAAATCTGCCACGTTTTTCACGGAGGTTGGCGGCGGGTGCCCGAGCGTGCCGGGCGGCCGATGCCACGCGGAGACCGAAAAGTCATGTGCCGCAACGACCGCCATTTGCAACCACCGCCGCGCGGCCGCCTGAGCGGTAGGGGCGGACGTCGTGGCCGGCCCAGTGGCTCGCCAACGGCGAGAGCAGAGCGCAACCAAGATTTAACGTCGCGGGTACCGCCGCCGGTAATCTCCGGCCCCCCACGATAAAGCGCGCCCGAATTGAGAGATCGCCGCGATCGGCCCCCGGGAACCGGTCTGAGCTGCGCGCCGACGCATTTCACAGTGGCCGTACGGGTGCGCCGCAACCGCCTTCGGTATGGTTCAAGGAGTGTGCGGAGTCACCGGGGAGGTACGGCTCGACGGGCAGGTCCCCGATGTAGCAGCGGTGTCAGCAATGGCCGCCGTGATGGCGCGACGCGGCCCCGATGCTTCCGGCGCCTGGTCACAGGGCCGTGTCGCGCTCGGTCATCGCCGCCTCAAGATCATCGACCTGAGCGAGGCGGGCGCCCAGCCGATGGTCGACCCCGAACTGGGTCTGGCCATCGCCTTCAACGGCTGCATCTACAACTACAAAGAGCTGCGCCGCGAACTCACCGGCCACGGCTACCGGTTCTTCTCCCACAGCGACACCGAAGTCCTGATCAAGGCCTATCACCACTGGCGCGACGACTTCGTCAGCCACCTGCATGGGATGTTCGCCTTCGCCATCGTCGAACGCGACAGCGGCCGGGTGCTGCTCGGTCGCGACCGGCTCGGGATCAAGCCGCTCTACCTGACCGAGGACAGCCACCGGATCCGCTTCGCCTCGGCCCTGCCGGCGCTGCTGGCGGGCGGCGGCGTCGACACCCGCATCGACCCGATCGCGCTGCACCACTACATGACGTTCCACTCGGTGGTCCCCGCGCCACTGACCATCCTGCGCGGCGTCCGCAAGGTGCCGCCCGCGTCGCTGGTCGCTATCGAGCCCGACGGCCGGCGCACCACCACCACGTACTGGACCCCCGACTTCACCCGGCACGACGACCGCGCCGGCTGGTCGGAAACCGACTGGGAAGACGCGGTGCTCGACTCCCTGCGCGTCGCGGTCAAGCGCCGGCTGGTCGCCGACGTGCCGGTCGGCTGCCTGTTGTCGGGCGGTGTCGACTCCAGCCTGATCGTCGGCCTGCTCGCGGAGGCGGGCCAGCACGGGCTGATGACCTTCTCGATCGGCTTCGAGTCGGCCGGCGGCGTCGAGGGCG
>NZ_LZKF01000257.1:0-17397 GCF_001672665.1 Mycobacterium sp. E2238
CGGGTGATCACATCCTCGGCGGCGCCGCGTTGCACGACCGGTCCACCGCCACCACTGTGCGGGTGCGCGACGGCGAGGTCCTCATCACCGATGGGCCATACGTGGAGGGCGCCGAAATCGCCACGGGCGTATACCTGCTCGCCGCCGCGGACCGCGACGAGGCCGTCAAGCTGGCCTCGATGATCCCCGCCTCGACCGTGCAGGTGCGGCAACTGGCCGGAGTCTCGGGACTGTAACGCACCAGTGATGTCCGACCTGGACGGCGTCTTCCGGCGGGAATGGGGGCCCGCCGTCGCCGCGCTCGCGCGGTGGTCCGGCGACCTCACCGTCGCGGAGGACGCCGTCCAGGAGGCCTGCGCCGAGGCGCTTCGCAGCTGGGACCGCGACGGCCCGCCGGACAATCCCGGCGGATGGCTGGTGACCGTCGCCCGCAACCGGGCGCGCGACCGCCTGCGCCGCGAATCCGTTCGTCCCGGAAAGGAATTGGCGGCCGTGATCGACGATATCCGGGCGCGCACCGATCACACCGACCCGTCCCCCGTTCGCGACGACGAGCTGCGGATGATGTTCACCTGCGCACACCCCGCCCTGGACCGGCAATCGCAGCTGGCGCTCACCCTTCGGCTGGTGTCGGGGTTGACCGTCACCGAGATCGCCCGCGCGCTGCTGCAGACCGACGCCGCGATCGGTCAGCGAATCACGCGTGCCAAGAACAAGATTCGCCACGCCAACATCCCGCTGCGGGTGCCGCCCGCCGAGCTGCTGCCCGAACGCACACCACACGTGCTCGGTTGTGTCTACTCGGTGTTCACCGAGGGCTATTGGTCGACGGCGGGCCCGTCGGCGATCCGCGACGAACTGTGCGACGAGGGGATCCGGCTGGCCGGTGAACTGTGCGCGCTGATGCCGCACGAGCCCGAGGCCCACGCGCTGGCGGCCCTGATGCTGCTGCACGATTCGCGACGAGCCACCCGGGTGGACGACGCCGGGATGCTGGTGCCGCTCGAGGAGCAGGACCGGCACCGGTGGGACCGCGGCCGAATCGCCCGGGGGCTGGACCGATTACGCCGTGCCGAGGGTTCTCCGGGCCCCTATCTGCCACAGGCGGTGATCGCCGCGCTGCACGCGACGGCGCCGTCCTGGGACCAGACCGACTGGGTCACCATCTGCGCCGCCTACGACCGGCTGCTGGCGCTGACCGATTCGCCGGTCGTGCGCGCCAACCGCGCCCTGGCGGTCGGCTTGCGCGACGGACCCGACGCCGGCCTCGCGGCCCTGGACGAGGTGGCCCACGACCCCCGGCTCGGCCGCTCCAATCTGGTCACGACGGTGCGAGCCGACCTGCTCAGGCGTGCGGGCAGACCGGCCGATGCGCTCCCCTGGTACCGAGAAGCGTTGCGAGTCAACGGTTCCGAGCCGGGCCGGGAGTTCCTGCGCCGCCGCATCGCGGAGTGCGGCGGGTAGCCGGCCCGCTACGACTCAGGCCTCCGCGAAGTTGCGGGTGACGGACGGGTCCACCGGAATGCCCGGCCCCGTGGTCGTCGACACCGTGATCTTCTTCAGGTAGCGGCCTTTCGAGGCGGACGGCTTGAGCCGCAACACCTCGTCGAGCGCCGCGCCGTAGTTCTCGGCGAGGGCCTTCTCGTCGAAGGACGCCTTGCCGATGACGAAATGCAGGTTGGCCTGCTTGTCGATGCGGAAGTTGATCTTGCCGCCCTTGATGTCGGCCACGGCCTTGGCGACGTCGGGGGTGACGGTGCCCGTCTTGGGGTTCGGCATCAGGCCGCGGGGGCCCAGCACGCGAGCGATGCGGCCGACCTTGGCCATCTGGTCGGGGGTCGCGATCGCGGCGTCGAAGTCCAGGAAGCCGCCCTGGATCTTCTCGATCAGGTCATCGCTGCCGACGATGTCGGCGCCGGCGGCCTGCGCCTGCTCGGCCTTGTCGCCGACCGCGAACACCGCGACGCGGGCGGTCTTACCGGTGCCGTGCGGCAGGTTGACCGTGCCGCGGACCATCTGGTCCGCCTTGCGCGGGTCGACGCCGAGCCGGATCGCCACCTCGACCGTCGCGTCCTGCTTGGCCGACGCGGTCTCTTTGGCGAGCTTGGCCGCCTCGAGCGGGCTGTACAGGTTGTTGCGGTCCACCTTCTCGGCGGCGGCGCGGTATGCCTTGCTGTTCTTGCTCATTGATTCATCCAATCGGGTGTTGGGTCGTGGTTAAGCAGCGGGCCGAAGCTGGCCCTCCCACGGTGTTTCGAAACTATTCGACGGTGATCCCCATCGACCGGGCGGTGCCGGCGATGATCTTGGCGGCCGCGTCGATGTCGTTGGCGTTGAGATCGGTCTTCTTCGTCTCGGCGATCTCACGAACCTGGTCCCAGGTGACCTTCGCGACCTTGGTCTTGTGCGGCTCGGCCGAGCCCTTGCCCACGCCGGCTGCCTTGAGCAGCAGCTTGGCGGCGGGCGGCGTCTTCAGGGCGAAGGTGAAGCTGCGGTCCTCGTAGACCGTGATCTCCACCGGGATGACCTGGCCGCGCTGGCTCTCCGTGGCCGCGTTGTAGGCCTTGCAGAACTCCATGATGTTGACGCCATGCTGGCCGAGCGCGGGTCCGACCGGCGGCGCAGGGTTGGCCTGCCCCGCCACGATCTGCAGCTTGATCAGCCCGACGACTTTCTTCTTCGGGGCCATGAGATGTTGGTGTTCCTTCCTGGGGGTGGGCGCAACCGCCCGAGCTAAATCTTGGAGACCTGGCTGAACGTCAATTCGACCGGCGTTTCGCGGCCGAAGATCGACACCAGCACCTTGAGCTTCTGCTGTTCGCCGTTGACCTCGCTGATGGTCGCCGGCAGCGTGGCGAACGGCCCGTCCATGACCGTCACCGATTCGCCGACCTCGTAGTCGACCTCGATGGCCGGACGCTCCAGCCCGCCCGCCTCGGCGGCCGCGGCGGTGGTGGCCGCGCCCTTGGCGGCCTTCTTGGTCGCGCCGCGCGGCAGCAGGAACTTGACCACGTCGTCGAGCGTCAGGGCCGACGGGCGCGACGTCGCCCCGACGAACCCGGTGACTCCCGGCGTGTTGCGCACCGCGGCCCACGAGTCGTCGGTCAGGTCCATGCGCACCAGGATGTAGCCGGGCAGCACCTTGCGATTGACCTGTTTACGCTGACCGTTCTTGATCTCGGTGACCTCTTCGGTGGGCACCTCGACCTGGAAGATGTAGTCGCCGACGTCCAGGTTCTGCACACGGGTCTCGAGATTGGCTTTGACCTTGTTCTCGTATCCCGCATAGGAGTGGATGACGTACCAGTCGCCCGGCTTCCTGCGCAGTTCCGCCTTGAGCGCGGCCGCCGGGTCGACCTCTTCGGCCGACTCCTCGGGAGCCTCGGCCGCTGAGGTTTCAGCGTCCGTTTCCGGGGCCGCTTCCAGCGCCTGCTCAGCGCCCTCGGCGCGCTCTTCTACGTCGACCGCTTCACCCGCGGACGTGTCACCGTCGAAGGTAGTCACGGTTTTCAGTCCTCTCTATCTTCTCGCTCAGCCGAACACCAGCAGCACCAGCTTGGTGAGGCCGAAATCCGCGAGCCCGACCAGCGCCACCATGAAAGCCAGGAACGCCAGCACCACCGATGTGTAGGTGAGCATCTGCTTGCGGTTGGGCCAGATAACCTTCCGCATCTCCGCAACCACCTGCTTGAGGTAGTTGAAGACGAAGACGAACGGGTTGGCCGAACGGTCCCCCGGCTTCTTCGGTTTCTTGGCCTTCTTGGCCTTGGCGCCCTTGGTGGCCTTGTCCTCCTTGGCAACCTCGGCCTCGTCCGCCGACTCTACGTCGACGTCCTCGCCGGCGTCGGCCACTCGCTGCCGGGATCGTTTGCCGGTGGGGCGCTGCGGCCGCGTCACCACAGCGGTCCGGCCGCCGTTTGCGCGGTCGTCCTCCCTGTCGGCGCCGTCGCTTGCGGCGTCGTTGGCAGCGTCGCCTTCGTCGCTCACCGCATGCTCCTTCAGTTTGCTAGTGTCCCGCGGGCCGTCCCGTGGTGGACGGCCACTATTCCAGTGTCCACCATGGCACGCCTTTTCGTTCAGCAGGGGCGACAGGACTTGAACCTGCAACCTGCGGTTTTGGAGACCGCTGCTCTGCCAGTTGAGCTACGCCCCTTCGCGGTTGGCAGGCCAACCTGCGCTTACCTACCGGGGCTTACATGACACGCGCGCCTTCCGATTGCTCGACTCACGGAAAGCGCGCTAATGCTGGGAAAACCCCGAGGTCCGAGTGTACATCGACGCGCGAGTCAGATACTAATTACGCCGTTCTGACGACCTGGCCGGACTCCGGGTCCCAGCGCAGGTTCTCCGACTGGTCGGCGTACTGGCTCATCAACGTGGTGTAGGCCTCCAAGACCAACTCACCATCTTCATTGGTGCAGATGTTCTTGGTGACCACGATGTCGGCGCCGAACCGTTCGTCCACGGACATTACGTCCATCCGGGCCCACAGCTTGTCGCCGGCCTTGATCGGCTGGGCGAACACGAATCGCTGGTCGACCTGCACGATCACCAGGGTTTCCATGCCGATGTCGACGTGCCGGAAGAAATCCAGCTGAACCAGCTTGGCGAAGATGGTCGCGAAGGTCAGCGGCGCGAGGATCGCGTCGTGGCCGAGTGCGGCGGCCGCGTCCTCCCGGTAGTGGGCGGGGTGGCGGTCCTTGACGGCCAGGGCGAACTGGCGGAGCTGTTCACGGCCCACGACGAAGTAGTCCGGGTACCGCCAGATCATTCCGCGGATATCGGTTTTCAGCGCCATTAACAGGCCGCCTACGCGAGGGTCGCGGACGCGATGGCCCTACCGAAGATCTTCTTGCCGCCGGTGGTAGCCGTCAGCGCGATGGTCACGGACTTGGTCTCGGGGTCCACCGACTTCACCCGGCCGTTGAAGACCAACTCGGCGCCCTTGCCGTCGTTGGGCACCGGCACCACCGCGGTGAACCGCACGTTGTACTCGGTGACCGCACCGGGGTCACCGATCCACGCGGTGACGTAGCCGCCACCGATGCCCATGGTCAGCATGCCGTGCGCGATCGCGGTGTCCAGCCCGACGACCTTGGCCATCTCGTCGTCCCAGTGGATCGGGTTCAGGTCGCCCGAGACGCCCGCGTAGTTCACCAGATCCTGACGGGTCAGCGGGTAGGTCCGCTCGGGGAGCAGGTCACCCACCTTCACCGAGCTGAACTCACGCAGTGGCATCAGAAAATCCCTCTTCTCCATCCTCACCGGCACGACCCGCCAGGGTCGTGTAGGTCTCCTGCACAACATCACCGGCTTCGTTGGTGATGATGTTCTTGGTCACGATGATCTGGGTGCCGTGCGACACGCGCATTGAATCCACGTAGACGTCGCAATACAGCTTGTCGCCGGCCACGATGGGCGCGTTGAACTTCAGCACCTGGTCGACCTGGACGATCTGGGCGTCGTGGACGGCGATGTTGGCGTACTTGAAGAACGCCGTCTGCGCCTTGTAGCCGAACACGCAGATGAAGGTCAGCGGGGCCAGCAGCCCTTTGTAGCCGAGCTCGGCCGCCGCCTTCTCCTCCAGAAATGCGGCGTCGTCATTCTGCACGGCGACCGCGTGCTCGCGGATCTTCTCCCGCTCCACGACGTAATGATCGGGATAGCGGTAGTGCATACCGACGATATCTTCGGTTAACGGCACGGCTCTAAAATCTACCTAGTCAGTCTGAGTAATCACTCGCGGGCCGCCGCTAGCGTGTCTCTCGGTGCGCCTGGTGCTTGCCGCAGTTCGGGCAGAACTTCTTCAGCTCCATGCGGTCCGGGTCGTTCCGGCGGTTCTTCTTGGTGATGTAGTTGCGGTGCTTGCACACCTCGCAGGCCAAGGTGATCTTCGGCCGCACGTCGGTACTGGAAGCCATGACGGTTCTCTCTCAAATCTCTCAAAGTGCATTGTTGTGTTGTAGCGATGGCCGGACTCGAACCGGCGACCTAACGATTATGAGTCGTTCGCTCTAACCGACTGAGCTACATCGCCTCTGGCCACCCCATTTTGGGGTCGTGGCCGCCGCGCCTGCTCGGCGTCCGCCGAGCCCCCTAACGGAATCGAACCGTTGACCTTTTCCTTACCATGGAAACGCTCTACCGACTGAGCTAAGGGGGCCGTTCACCCGAATCGGCAGTGCCGTGGGCCTAAAAGAGGGTACAGCCTGGCTCGCAGCCGGACCAAACCACGGGCGTTAATCCCCGCCGTCGCCGCTCCGGCGCGGCTGCCACGCGCTGAGGTCGCTGAACTCGTCGTACTCTTCGTCCGATTGGCCGGCCTCGGCTCCGGTGAGCAGGGTGCGCAACGCCAGGTTGACGGCCTCGCGGGCATCGGCGAGTTGGAAGCGGCGTATCGCCTCGTCAATCAGATCGACGTCGATCTCGATCTCGACCTTCTTCCTCATGCGCCAACAATACCCACTGCCCAGACACCCAATCGCTGCTCACGGACGGTGTTTTGCCGACTTCGAGGCGGCGCTGCCGACCCTTGGCGGGCACGTCCTAGTCTGGTCACGTGTCAACGGACCGGCTGTACTTTCGCCAACTGCTCTCGGGGCGCGATTTCGCCACCGGCGACATGTTCGCGACCCAAATGCGCAACTTCGCCTACCTGATCGGCGACCGGGAAACGGGCGATTGCGTGGTGGTCGACCCCGCCTACGCGGCCGGCGAACTGCTCGACACGCTCGAGGCCGACGGCATGCACCTGTCGGGAGTGCTGGTGACCCATCATCATCCCGACCACGTGGGCGGATCGATGATGGGCTTCACCCTGCAGGGCCTGGCCGAGCTGCTGGAACGGAAAGCCGTGCCGGTGCATG
The DNA here is from genome assembly GCF_001672665.1 of Mycobacterium sp. E2238. Classification (NCBI taxonomy): domain Bacteria; kingdom Bacillati; phylum Actinomycetota; class Actinomycetes; order Mycobacteriales; family Mycobacteriaceae; genus Mycobacterium; species Mycobacterium sp. E2238. Next base: position 6,867 of record NZ_LZKF01000257.1, read on the forward strand.
TCAATACCCATGAGGCGCAATGGGTTTCGCGAGTCACCGGGGTCAGCCTCGGCGACCTCACCGCCCACGAGAATCACGACAAGGTCAGCATCGGCGGCATCGAGATCGAATTGCTGCACACTCCCGGCCACACGCCGGGCAGCCAGTGCTTCCTGCTCGATGGCCGCCTCGTGGCCGGTGACACGTTGTTCCTGGAGGGCTGCGGCCGGACCGACTTTCCCGGCGGCGACTCCGACGAGATGTACCGCAGCCTGCAGCAACTCGCGACCCTGCCCGGCGACCCCACGGTCTTTCCCGGGCACTGGTATTCGGCGGAGCCGAGCGCATCGTTGTCGGAAGTCAAACGTTCCAACTACGTCTATCGCGCCGCGGACCTGGCGCAGTGGCGAATGCTGATGGGCGGCTGAGCGGGCTCGCTCGATCCGAACGAGACGGCAACCGGCCTGTGATATAAGCGGAGGGTGGATTCCATGGGGTGGATCCAGGACAGCTGGAACGGAATCACGCACACTGGGTCCAGCACCTGGATCGCGTGGGCGGCGTGGGCGGCGATCGCGCTCGCCGTTGTCACCCTGATCTTCACCAACCGGCAGATCACCCGCAACCGCCGACTGGCCGCGGAACAAACCCGGCCGCAAGTCGCCATGTTCATGGAACCGCACCCGGCCGACTGGCATGTCATCGAATTGGTGGTCAGGAACTTCGGTCAGACCGCGGCGTACGACATCACGTTCTCGTTCCTGAATCCGCCGACGGTGGCCGAATACGAGAACGCCACCGACGGCTACGCCGACGTCGCCGAACTGCGACTCCCCCGCGAATTGCCGGTGCTGGCCCCCGGTCAGGAATGGCGCATGGTGTGGGATTCGGCGCTCGACCGCGCCGAGATCGGCAGCGGCATCGAGTCCCGCTTCACCGGCACCATCAGCTACTTCGACCGGCCGAAGCGCCCGCACGGGCGCCGGTTCTGGGAGCGCGAGCGCGTTCCGCTGGAAACCCAGGTGGTGCTGGACTGGGACTCGCTGCCGCCGGTCCAGCGCATCGAGTTGATGACGACCCACGACCTGGCGAAACGGGAGAAGCAGAAGCTGGAGCTGCTGCGCGGGCTGCTGACCTACTTCCACTACGCGAGCAAGGAAACCCGTCCCGAGGTGTTCCGCAGCGAGATCGAACGGATCAACGGCGCGGTGCGGGAAACGCAGGACAGATGGCGCTCCCGCCAGCTCGACGAGCCCACCGATGTCAGCCTGCGCTGGGGCGAGGCCGAGGACGACCTGGGCAAACACCACAGTCAGCCCGCGTGACGGCAAGGAGCCAGCAACCGATGAGCGGCCCGGTCCACTACAGCCTCAAGGATTCCATCGCGGTCATCAAGATGGACGACGGCAAGGTCAACGCCTTGGGTCCGACGATGCAGCAAGCGCTGGGCGAGGCGATCGACCGGGCCGACGCGGACAACGCCGGGGCGTTGGTGATCACCGGCAACGAGCGGGTGTTCAGCGGCGGGTTCGACCTGAAGATCCTGACCTCGGGCGAGGCGCAGCCGGCGATCGACATGCTGCGGGGCGGCTTCGAGCTGTCCTATCGGCTGCTGTCCCATCCCAAGCCGGTCGTGATGGCCTGCACCGGGCACGCCATCGCGATGGGGGCCTTTCTGCTCTCATCCGGCGATCACCGGGTGGCCGCGCACGCCTACAACATTCAGGCCAACGAGGTGGCGATCGGCATGGTCATCCCGTACGCGGCGCTGGAGATCATGAAGCTGCGTCTGACGCAGTCGGCTTACCAGCAAGCCGTCGGGCTCGCCAAGACGTTCTTCGGTGAGACCGCGCTGGCCGCCGGCTTCGTTGACGAGATCGTGCTGCCGGAGATGGTGGTGAGCCGGGCCGAGGAGGCCGCGCGCGAATTCGCCGGTCTGCACCAACACGCCCACGCCGCAACGAAGCTGCGCGCCCGCGCCGACGCGTTGAAGGCCATTCGCGCCGGGATCGACGGCATCGAGGCCGAGTTCGGGCTTTAACGCGGCCCGCCCCCCTGGCCTCGACGTTTTGGACACCGGCGGCCGGGTACGCCCACCGGCGTGACAGTAGACCGGATCGCGGAACCCTGGGGGACGCGGACCCCCTACGAACCGGGCACACGGTGGCCCGAGCGCGTCGACACCTACCTGGCCGACGGCGTCACGCCCGAGTCGGTGGACCGCTGGGTGCAGTCGGCGGCGGTGTTGCATTCCAACGGAGACGGCCTGGACATCGCCGTCAAGGACGGGCGGATCGTGGGGGTGCGGGGCCGAGCCGTCGACCGCGTCAACCACGGCCGGCTCGACCCCAAAGACCTGTTCGGCTGGCAGGCCAATAACTCGCGAGACCGGTTGACCAGTCCGATGATTCGGGTCGGCGGCAAGCTGCGGCCGTGCGACTGGGACACCGCGATGGACCACATCGTGGCTCGCAGTAGGCAACTCCTCGACAACTACGGCCCCAGTTCCATCGGCTTCTACACCTCCGGGCAGTTGTTCCTCGAGGCGTACTACACCCAGGGGGCCATCGCGCACGGGGCGATCGGCACCAACCACGTCGACGGCAACACCCGCCTGTGCACCGCGACGGCGGCCGAGGCGCTCAAGGAATCGTTCGGCTGCGACGGACAACCGGGTTCCTACACAGACGTCGACCATGCCGACGTCATCGCGCTGTTCGGCCACAACGTCGCCGAGACGCAAACTGTGTTGTGGGCCAGGATGCTGGACCGGCTGGCCGGCGATTCGCCGCCGGCGATCGTGTGCGTCGACCCCCGGCTCACACCGGTTGCCCGGCACGCCACCGTTCACCTCGCACCGCTGCCCGGCACTAACGTGGCGTTGATGAACGGCCTGCTGCACGAGATCATCGGTCACGGCTGGATCGATCGGGACTACATCGACACGCACACAGTCGGTTTCGACGAGCTGCGCGGCCGGGTCGAGGAGTTTCCGCCCGAACGGGTCGCCGAAATTTGCGGGGTGGCGGCCGAGGACATCCGGCGCGCGGCGCGACTACTTGGCACCGCCGAGCGGTTACTGTCCACCGTGCTGCAGGGGTTCTATCAATCACATCAGGCGACCGCGGCGGCCGTGCAGGTCAACAACATTCACCTGGTGCGCGGCATGCTGGGCAAGCCGGGCTGCGGGGTGCTGCAGATGAACGGGCAACCGACCGCCGAGAACACCCGCGAGTGCGGCGCGGACGGTGACCTGGCCGGCTTCCGCAACTGGTCCAACGACTCGCACATCAAGGAACTGGCGAAGTTGTGGAACCTGGAGCCCCTGCAGATTCCGCACTACGCCCCGCCCACCCATGCCATGCAGATGTTCCGCTTCGCCGAAGAGGGGACCCTGCGGATGTTGTGGGTCACCGCCACCAATCCCGCGGTGTCGCTGCCCGAGTTGCCGCGCATCCGTGACATCCTCTCCCAGGAGCGGCTGTTCCTCATCGTCCAGGACATCTTCATGACCGAAACCGCCGCACTGGCCGACGTGGTGTTGCCGGCCGCGGCGTGGGGGGAGAAAACCGGCGCCTTCACCAACGCGGACCGCACCGTGCACCTGTCCGAAAAGGCCGTGGAGCCACCGGGTTCCGCGCGTTCGGATCTCGACATCTTCCTTGACTACGCGCGCCGGATGGACTTCCGCGACTCCGACGGCCAACCGTTCCCGCCGTGGACCGATCCCGAGTCGGCGTTCGAGGCGTGGAAAAAATGCACCGCGGGCCGGCCGTGCGACTACACCGGCTTGAGCTATGAGAAGCTGCGCGGCGGCAGCGGCATCCAATGGCCTTGCAACGCAGAGCATCCCGACGGCACCGAACGACTCTACGCCGACGCCAAATTCTGGGCGGCACCGGATTACTGTGAGGCCTACGGCAAAGACCTGATCACGGGCGCCCCGTTGCAGCGAGATGAATACCGCTCGATGAATCCCTTCGGCAAGGCCATCATCAAGGCGGCCGAATACCTTCCCCCGCACGAGCGGCCCAGCTCCGAATATCCGTTCGTGTTGATCACCGGTCGCACCGTCTACCATTTCCACACCCGCACGAAAACCGCTAAGGCCCAACAACTTCAGGACGCCGCGCCTGAGGTGTGGGTCGAGGTCTCAGAACCCGACGCCCGGCGGCTGAGCATCGGCGAGGGCGACCTCGTCGAGGTGAGCACGCCGCGCGGCCGCGTCACCTGCGCTGCCCGCATCTGCGGCATCCGCGACGGCGTCCTGTTCGTGCCCTTCCATTACGGCTACTGGGACGCCGGCAGCAGGGCCCATCAGCGGGCCGGCAACGAACTCACCCTGACCGATTGGGATCCTGTTTCCAAACAGCCGATCTACAAGACCGCGGCCGCCCGGATCGAGAAGAGCCGGGTGGGCCGGCCCGAGACAAACGGCGCCGCGCACGCGCCCACCACCGCGGCGTCCGCGCCGGTCAATGGGGCGGTGCCCGCCACGGCGGGCGGGTCGGCCGCCGCAGTGACCGAGGTCCTGGCGACCGGGGCCCGGCGATGAAGCTCAAATTGGCGATCCGCGAGCTGCACCGCTCCGAACGCAAACTGGCCCACAACCTCAACCTGGTGGCCGCCCGGCACCGCAGTGACCAGGACATCAATCACCTGGCGCAAGACCTGGCCGGCTGGTCGCGGCAGCACCTGAACGAGTTGGCCGAGCACGGCCGGCACTACGGTCTGCACCTGTCGGCCGACCCCCGCACCCGCGTGATCACCGGAGCCGTGCAGTCCCGGATGAGCGGCATCTTGCGGCACCGACCGGAGCCCGGCCTGGTGTTGCTCGCCGATTTGCGGCGGATTCACCGCCTGGCGGCGGGGGTGTCGTTGGATTGGGAGCTGTTGGCCCAGGGTGCGCAGGCCGCCAAGGATTCCGAACTGCTGAGCCTGGCGTCGCGCTGCCACCCCGAGACGCTGCGCCAGATGCGCTGGGCCAACGCGATGCTGAAGGAACTGTCACCGCAGGTGATGATGAACTGAATGGCGAACGCGGTGGCCGCTGCTAGCCGCCACCGCGTTCCCTTCGCCTCCTCGCCGCCAGTGTGACACGTGCGCGTCGCGCCGTCACTTCACTTCCACGACGATTCATCGGAACCGGTCCAGATACGCCGGCCAGTCCCAGGTCGACAGGAAATCCTGCGCGGCCGCATAGCCCCGGTCGCAGAGCTCCTCCAGGCGCCCCCTGGAAATACCGAAGTCGAGAACGCTCACGTCGGTGGACGCGACCCCGATGGTGCGGCACTTGACCCACGGCAGGCTCAGCTGCGCCTGGTCGTGGCCGACCAGCATGGTGGTGAAAAGGCTTTGCAGCAGGGCGGACTGCTTGAGGAAGCGCAGCGGGCGCAACGCGGGGAACACCTGGTCCACACCCTCGGCGAGCTTGGGCATCACCGTGATCCCGAACGTCGGCCAGCGCGGCGGTTTGCCGTCGGTGCGGTCCAGCGAGTCGACCGGGAAATTCGACAGCACCCCGCCGTCGACCAGGTTCGACGTGAGCCCCATGGTGTCGGTCAGCCTGACCGGCGGGTAGAAGAACGGGATCGCCATCGAGGCGCGGACCGCGTCGGCGACGGGCTGCTCGTCGGGATCGAGCCCGTAAAGCCGCCGATAGTCCCAGGGCAGCCGCACCAGCTGCGCCGCGGTGACATCGGCGACCGTGACCGCCACCTTGTAGCGCCGTTCGGGAGGAAGATCGCGGTCGTCGAGGGCCAGATCACCGAACGTGACGACCCCCAGGTTCTTCAGCTCGCTGCGGATCCACTCGTGGGCGAAATCGCCGCGGTACATGGCCGTGTCTCGCGCCAGCCCCCAGGCGGACCCGACGAAGGGCACCGGCCCCGCGTCACGCCAACGGCGCAACGGCACCGACAACGCGAGTTCCCTGATCTGACCACTGGTCAGTTGATTGCCGTTGGACGCGGCGGCCGAGATGACCGCGACCACCGATCCCGCCGAAACACCCGACACCCGATAGGCCGAGTAGCCCGCATCCATGAGCGCGGCGACCGCGCCGACCAGGCCGATGAACTTCACGCCCCCGCCGGAGAGAACGAGGTCTACCGGTTTCGTCTCGGCCACCATGTCAGCTGTCCGACGAAACCCATTGGTATGGAAGGAATTTGCCGTCGAGGGTCACCACGACGCGGTCGCCGGACGGGTGCGACTTCTTCTGCAGGTCGACGCTGAAGTTGATCGCGCTCATGATGCCATCACCGAACTGTTCGTGGATCAGCTCTTTGATGGCACCGCCGTAGACCTGCAGGGCCTCGTAGAAGCGATAGATCGTTGGGTCGGTGGGGACCGCGCTCGGCAGCCCGCCCCGCATGGGCGGTGCCGCCAGCACGGGCACCACCGACTCGTCCAGGTTCAACTTCTCCGCGAGAATCCTTGCCAGCTCAGCGGGAATGGCGTGTTGACCTAGCAGCGCCGCGGTGGTCCATACCACCGGCCGGTCGATGGCCTCGGCCAGCTGCTGCCAGGTGAGGCCGAGCCTCAGGCGGGCCAGGACGATCTGCTCGGTGATCTCGTGTCGGTTCATGGCCCCAAGCATGCCCGCCCCCGGCGGCGCCATGTCGGAACCATGAGGCTCTGCCCGAATTTGATAGCGCATGCGATATCAAATTCGCGGACGAGGCATACCTCGAGGAGCCGTCGGCCCTCACCCCGGCTTCGTCGCGGTGACCAGGCGGGTGGAAAACCACGGACCGCCGTAGCTCATGCGCCATCCGAGGTTGCGGCGCCGCACGTTTCGCCACCCCAGGTCCCTTAGGTGCGCGGCATGTGCACGGGGAAGAGCCTACGACCGCTCACTCACCAACGACCGTGGTGGATGACCTCGTCGAAGGGCCGCCGATTCGGTGTGCGGATCGGGGCGAGCGGACGGTCGGCGGGATACCCGAGACCCAGCAGGAAGGCCACCAGCCGGTCGTCGGGGACACCGAGGATGGCCCGCGCCTTCTCCTGGTCTCCCACCGACGAATGCCCGGTCCCGATTCCCAGGTCCGTGGCCGCGATCATCATCGCCATCGTGGCCTGCCCGACGTCGTAGTTGTCGGTGACCACCCGGCGCTCGTCGGGCGGGACGGGCACCACGATGGCAATCGCGGCCGCGGCGCCCGCGATGTGCCCCGCGCCCTGCCACACGGTCGACAATTCCTGCAGGTCCGCCCGGTCCGTGACGATCACGAAGTCCCACGGCTGCCGGTTCTTCGCCGACGGCGCGCGCCACCCCGCCTCGGCGATGCGATTGAGGTCGTCTTCGGAAATCGCGTCCGGTTTGTACTGCCGGACGTTGCGCCGGGCGCGAATCGCGTCCCAAGCCTCCATTTGTTCCTCCTCATTTCCAGCCGACTCCGGGTAAACGGGGGTAGCCTCATCCGAATTCCCCGCATACGCGCGCCGAAGTTTGATTCCGGCAGTTACGGGAAGCCAGGGTGAACCAGCTGAGCCGCCCACTCGTGTACAGCTGAATGGCCCCGGATTCAGGAAAGGCGCGTAGCTGGTATGACAGAGAACCTGACGCCGCACTTCGAGGACGTCCAGGCGCACTATGACCTGTCCGACGACTTCTTCCGGTTGTTTCTCGACCCCACCATGACCTACAGCTGCGCCTACTTCGACCGCATGCGAGACATCCCGCTCGAAGAGGCGCAGCTCCGCAAGATGGACCTGGCGCTCGGCAAGCTGGGATTGCGGCCGGGTATGACGCTGCTGGACGTCGGCTGCGGCTGGGGCGGCACGATGCGCCGCGCGCTCGAGAAGTACGACGTGGACGTCATCGGGCTGACCTTGTCCGAGCACCAGGCCGCCCATGTGCAGAAGATGTTCGACGCGATGACCACCACGCACAGCAGGCGGGTCCTGCTGCAGGGCTGGGAACAGTTCGACGAGCCGGTCGACCGGATCGTCTCCATCGGCGCGTTCGAGCACTTCGGGTACGACCGGTACGACGATTTCTTCCAGAAGGCCTTCCGGGTGCTGCCCGACGACGGGGTGATGCTGCTGCACACGATCACCATGTTCACCCCGGAGCAGATCCTCGAACGCGGCCTGCCGATGACCGAAGAGCAGACCAGCTTCAACAACTTCATCGCCACCGAGATCTTCCCGGGCGGTCAGTTGCCGCCGATCGAGATGGTGGAGTTCCACGCCTCGAAGATGGGCTTCAACCTGGTACGCAGGCAGTCGCTGCAGCTGCACTACGCCCGGACGCTCGACTTGTGGGCCGCGGCGCTCGAGGCACACCGGAGCGAGGCGATCGCGATCCAGTCCGAAGAGGTGTATCAGCGATACATGAGGTATCTGACCGGCTGCGCCAAGGCTTTCCGGGACGGCTACATCGACATCAACCAGTTCACATTGGCCAAGTAGGCGCGTTCGGTCACGACTCGACAAGGCGCCGAAGGTTTTTCAGGCTCTCGTCGAGGGAACGACCGACCCAGAACGCCGCGACCCGATCGGCGATCAGGCCCAGCAGCCCGCCCTCCGAGCTGTAGGCGAGCCGAAATGTCACGCGGGTCCGGCCCGGTCCCGCGTCGCGCAACCGGAACCGGCCCCGCTGTGTGACGCCGGTGATGTTGATCCAGGCCAGATCTCGCGCGGCGTCGAACTCCACCACTTCGGCGATGCCGCCCACCGGGATCGAGCCGATCTTCCACAGCACGGTGTAGCGGGCGCCCACCCGGGCCGGGCCCTCGGTCAGGGTCTCCCAGCGCTCCAGGTGCGGCAGGAACGAGGGGTAGCGATCCGGGTCGCTGAGCACCTTCCACACGGTGTCGCGGTCGGCATTGACGACGATCCGGCGTTCGACGCGCATCAGCCGATCACCGGCAATCGGCGTTCGGAGGCCAGCCGATCGACACCGGCCTGCAGGCTGGCGATCACCGCGTCGTAGACCGCCTGGTCGTCGTCGTGCACCGTGATCGGCTCCTGCACCTCGATGACGATCTTGGCGGGCAACGGGATATGCCCGAGCAGGTCGCTGACGTTGAGGCCCCACGGCAGCGCCAGCGAGATCGGCACGCTCTTGAGCCGGACCACCTTGTCGAGCAGCAAAAGTTTGGCCAGCCACTGCGCGCGGCCGAGGAAGAACGCGGTCTCCTGGCCGCCGACGCTGGCCACCGGAACGATCGGCACGCCGGTCTCTCGGGCCAGCCGCACGAAGCCTTTGCGGCCGCCGAAGTCGACGACGTGCCGCTGCCAGGACGGGCGGAACACCTCGTAGTCGCCGCCCGGATACACCAGCACGGCCGCGCCGGATTCCAAAGCGAGACGGGCGTTTTCGGGACTGGCCGCCACGGTGCCGAACTTGCGCAGCCAGCGCAGCGGGGGGTAGAGGGTGACCAGGTTGTGCGCGAGCTGATAAAACGGGCGCTCCACGCCGAAGTACGAGCAGAACGCCAGGGTGAAGACGAAGGTGTCGGGCGGGACGTTGCCACCGCTGTGGTTGCCGACCAGCAGCACCGGGCCGTGCGCGGGGATGCGGTCGAGCCTGCGGACGTCGGCCCGGAAATACAGCGACGCCACCAGCCAGGTGGCGGGCAGCTGGTCCCGGATGAAGTCCGGGTCGCGCTGATCGAGGTCCGCCTTGGGAACCCGGTCCCCAATCTGCCTACTCGCCCACCCGATGGCATCCGCGACGCCGGCCATGGTCTCAGCCTGGCACAGCGGAGCCGGCCGGTGCAGGGACTTTCGTCGCTATCGCGGCGGGCGGTCGGTCACCTCCGCCCCGTGATCGCGCAGGTATGGGACCTCGATGGCCGTCCCGCCTCCCGGTGTCGGTGTCGGGGTCTATCGTTGCACCGCAATGGCGCTTCATCTCCACCGTGCCGAACGCACCGATCTACTTGCCGACGGCCTCGGCGCCCTGCTGGCAAACCCGCAGACCGACCCGTTCGCCGAAGAACTCGTGCTGGTGCCCGCCCGCGGCGTGGAGCGCTGGCTCAGCCAGCGGCTCTCGCATGTGCTCGGTCGTGCCGGCCCAGGCGGTGACGGGGTGTGCGCCGGGGTGGTATTCCGCAGCCCCGGCTCCCTGATCGCCGAACTCACCGGCACGGCGGATCAGGATCCGTGGTCGCCGGACGCGATGGCCTGGCCGCTGCTGCAGGTGATCGACCGCTCGCTGGATCAGCCGTGGTGCCGCACCCTGGCAACGCATTTGGGCCACTTCGCGCCGACGGAGGCGGAGGCGGAGCTGCGCCGCGGCCGCCGCTATTCGGTGGCGCGCCGGCTGGCCGGTCCGGCCTTCGCGCAGCCCGGCGACGGTCCGCTGGTGCCGGATGTGCGGGGGATCGGCGGGCACGGCGGCCACCAGCGCGCGCCAGAGCTCCGGTTGCCAGGCCAGGTCCGGGTCGAGGTCACCCGGATCGCCCGCCAGCCAATCGGTCAGCAGGCTCGGGCGTTGCCTGGCATACGACGCGAACAAGCCGGCCAGCCGGCGCGCCACCGAATAGCGGCGGCCGCGGCGCAGCTCCGCCTCCGCCTCCGTCGGCGCGAAGTGGCC
>NZ_LZKF01000258.1:0-128816 GCF_001672665.1 Mycobacterium sp. E2238
GCACTACAGCTGCGGCGGCGTCGTCACCGATGTGCACGGCCAAACGGAACTGCCCGGCCTGTTCGCCGCCGGCGAGGTGGCCCGCACCGGACTGCACGGCGCCAATCGGCTGGCGTCCAACAGCCTGCTCGAGGGTCTGGTGGTCGGTGGCCGCGCCGGGAAAGCCGCGGCCGCGCACGCGATGGCGGCGGGGCGCGTCAGGGCCGTCGAGCCCGAGCCCATCGCCCACACCGCCCCGGAACGCGGCGCTTTGCAGGCCGCGATGAGCCGCGACGCCTCGGTCGTGCGCGACGCCGCCGGGCTGCAGCGCTTGTCCGACACCCTGTCTGGGGCGCGGGTGCGCCGCATCGCCGGCCGTCGCGACTTCGAGGACGTCGCGCTGGCCGTGGCCGCCCGCGCGGTGACCAGCGCGGCCCTCGCCCGCACCGAGAGCCGGGGCTGCCACCATCGCGCGGAATACCCCGAGCCCGCACCGGAACAGGGCCGCAGCAGCGTGCTGCGGCTGGCCGACGACCAGAACTCGGTGCTGGTGGAGGCGCTGGCGGCGGTGGGCTGATGATGCTGCCCGAAGAGCGAAGCGCCGCTCAAGACACCATCCGGCGCGGTCTGGAAGAGGACCTGCGCTACGGGCCCGACATCACCACGCTCGCGACGGTGCCCGCCGGTGCGGTGGCCACGGCGTCGATGGTGCCCCGGGAGCCGGGCGTGATCGCCGGCGTCGAGGTCGCGCTGCTGGTTCTCGACGCCGTCCTCGCCGGCGGCTACGAAGTGGTGCACAGCGTCGAGGACGGCGCCCGGCTGCAGCCGGGCGAGCCGGTGCTGACGGTGCGCGCGGACACCCGAGGCCTGCTGACCGCCGAGCGGACCATGCTGAACCTCGTGTGCCACCTGTCGGGCATCGCCACCACGACGGCGGCCTGGGTCGAGGCGGTGGAGGGCACGAAAGCCAAGGTCCGCGACACCCGCAAAACGCTGCCCGGGCTGCGTGCGCTGCAGAAGTACGCGGTGCGGCTCGGCGGCGGCGTCAACCACCGGATGGGCCTGGGGGACGCGGCGCTGATCAAGGACAACCACGTGGTGGCCGCCGGCTCGGTGGTGGACGCGCTGCGCGCCGTGCGCGACGCGGCGCCGGATCTGCCGTGCGAGGTGGAGGTGGACTCCCTCGAACAGCTGGACGAGGTGCTGGGCGAAAAGCCGGAACTGGTGCTGCTGGACAACTTTCCGGTCTGGCAGACACAGATGGCCGTGCAGCGTCGCGACGCGCGCGCCCCCGCCGTGCTGCTCGAGTCCTCGGGCGGGCTCACCCTGGAAAACGCCGCCACCTACGCGGCAACCGGGGTGGACTACCTGGCCGTCGGCGCGCTGACCCACTCGGTGCGCGCGCTCGACGTCGGCCTGGACATGTAGTTCTCGACAACGAGTGTGCGTCCAGGGCGCTCCCCGTCGGCGTGTCGCCGCCGTGAGCGCACACTCGACGGCGCCCCCGAAAGCGCCTCAGGCGATGTCGCCGACGAAAACGCCGATCCGCCGCAGCTGCATGCGGGCCATCCGCGGCAGACGTTCGGCGTCGGGACCCTCGGTGCCGGCCGGCAGGATCCGCGGATTTGTGATGTGCACCACGCGGTTGCGGCTGAACTGCACGTCGGCCTCGCCGGCCGCCAAGACGTTCTTGACCCAGTTCGTCTTGCCGTGGCCCAGCGCGATCGCCAGCACGTTCCCCTTGCGGTAGGGGGTGATGATCGTCTCGTACGGCGTGCCAGAGGTGCGGCCCCGATGCTTGATGGTCGCGGTCCCGGGCAAAAAGCGGGCGATCGGCTTGACCGCCGGGTTGAAGTACTTGATCTGGAAGCGCTCGAACCAGGGCGGGAACACCATCGGGACGCCCGGGGCGTTATTGGGGTGATCCTTCGCGGACATGACAACTCCCTGAGTTGTGGGGGGCTTACCCGGGCACTGTACCGGTCGGATATCGACTTGAGTTCCTCTGGGACAATGGAGGCAATGAGTACCGCTTCAGCACCCGTGATGGCCCGCATCGACCTGCGGGGCGCCGAGCTGACGGCTGCCCGATTGCGGACCGCGCTCCCGCGGGGCGGCGCCGACGTGGAAAGCGTGCTGCCCAAGGTGCGGCCGATCGTCCAGGCCGTCGCCGAGCGCGGCGCCGAGGCGGCGCTGGAGTTCGGGGCGTCGTTTGACGGTGTGCGGCCCTCGGCGGTCCGGGTGCCCGAAGCCGCGCTTCAGACGGCGCTGGCCGGCCTGGAGCCCGACGTCGTGGACGCCCTGCGGGTGATGATCGACCGCACCCGCGCGGTACACGCCGACCAGCGCCGTGCCGACGTCACCACCACGCTCGGCCCGGGCGCGACGGTCACCGAGCGCTGGGTGCCGGTCGAGCGGGTGGGCCTGTATGTGCCCGGGGGCAACGCGGTGTACCCGTCCAGCGTGGTGATGAACGTGGTGCCCGCGCAGGCCGCCGGCGTCGACTCCCTGGTGGTGGCCAGCCCGCCGCAGGCCCGCTATGACGGACTGCCGCACCCGACGATCCTCGCCGCCGCCCGGCTGCTCGGGGTCGACGAGGTGTGGGCCGTCGGTGGTGCGCAGGCGGTGGCGCTGCTGGCCTACGGCGGCGCCGACACGGACGGTTCCGAGCTGGCGCCCGTCGACCTGATCACGGGGCCGGGCAACATCTACGTCACCGCCGCGAAGCGGCTGTGCCGCTCGCGCGTCGGCATCGACGCCGAGGCCGGGCCCACCGAGATCGCCATCCTCGCCGACCACACCGCCGATCCGGCGCACGTGGCCGCCGACCTGATCAGCCAGGCCGAGCACGACGAGATGGCGGGCAGCGTCCTGGTCACCCCGAGCGAGGACCTGGCCACCGCGACCGACGCCGAGGTGGCCGCCCAGCTGCGCACCACGGTGCATCGTGATCGGGTGAGCGCCGCGCTGGGCGGCCGGCAGTCGGCGATCATCCTGGTCGACGATCTCGACGCAGGCATCCAGGTGGTCAACGCCTACGCCGCCGAGCACCTGGAGATCCAGACCGCCGACGCGCCGGAGGTCGCCGGGCGAATACGTTCGGCCGGAGCCATTTTCGTCGGTCCGTACTCGCCGGTGAGCCTCGGCGACTACTGCGCGGGATCCAATCACGTGCTGCCGACGGCGGGCTCCGCCCGGCATTCCAGCGGCCTGTCGGTGCAGACCTTCCTGCGCGGCATTCACGTCGTCGACTACACCGAGGCCGCCCTCAAGGACGTCTCGGGACACGTGGTCACGCTGGCCAAGGCCGAAGACCTGCCCGCACACGGCGAGGCGATCCGGCGGAGGTTCGAGCGATGACGGAGAACCCCACGCTGGACGACCTGCCGCTGCGGGACGACCTCCGCGGCAAATCACCTTACGGCGCACCGCAATTGGCCGTACCGGTGCGGCTGAACACCAACGAGAACCCACACCCGCCCAGCGGGGCGCTGGTGGACGATGTGGTGCGATCGGTGGCCGAGGCGGCCGCCGACCTGCACCGCTACCCCGATCGCGACGCGGTGGACCTGCGTCGCGATCTCGCCGGCTACCTCACCGCGCAGACCGGCGTGCAACTCGGTGTGGAAAACGTCTGGGCGGCAAACGGATCCAACGAGATCCTGCAACAGTTGCTGCAGGCATTCGGCGGGCCCGGGCGCACCGCGATCGGGTTCGCCCCGTCCTACTCGATGCACCCGATCATCGCCGACGCCACCCGTACGGAATGGCTGGAGGGTGTCCGCGCCGACGACTTCAGCCTCGACGTGGACAGGGCGGTCGCCGCCGTCGCCGAACATCAACCCGGCGTGGTCTTCATCGCCAGCCCGAACAACCCGTCGGGGCAGAGCGTTTCGCTGCCGGCGCTGCGGCGGCTGCTCGACGCGGTGCCCGGGATCTTGATCGTCGACGAGGCCTACGGTGAGTTCTCCTCCGAGCCCAGTGCGGTCGGACTGGTGCGGGAGTATCCGACCAAGCTCATCGTCACCCGCACCATGAGCAAGGCGTTCGCCTTCGCCGGGGGGCGGCTCGGCTACCTGATCGCCACGCCCGCGGTGATCGACGCGATGCTGCTGGTCCGGCTGCCGTATCACCTGTCGTCGGTCACGCAGGCCGCGGCCCGGGCCGCGCTGCGGCACGCCGACGACACCCTGAGTAGCGTCGCGGCGCTGATCGCCGAACGCGAACGGGTCACAACGGCTTTGACCGGCATGGGTTTTCGAGTGATTCCCAGCGATGCGAACTTCGTGCTGTTCGGCCAATTCGCCGACGCCCCGGCCGCCTGGCAGCGCTACCTGGACGCCGGTGTATTGATCCGCGATGTCGGGATTGCCGGCTACCTGCGCGCCACCACGGGACTGGCCGAAGAGAACGATGCGTTCCTGCGGGCCAGCGCCCGGATCGCCGCCACCGAATTGGCACCAGCCACCCCAGTAGGAGCCCCGTGACCACTCTTGCGACTCGGCGCGCGCGTATCGAGCGTCGCACCAAGGAATCCGACATCGTCATCGAGCTCGATCTCGACGGCACCGGGCAGGTCCACGTCGACACCGGTGTGCCGTTCTACGACCACATGCTCACGGCGCTGGGCACCCACGCCAGCTTCGACCTGAGCGTGCGCACCAAGGGCGACGTCGAGATCGAGGGCCACCACACCATCGAGGACACCGCGATCGCGCTGGGGCAGGCGCTCGGCCAGGCTTTGGGCGACAAGCGGGGCATCCGCCGGTTCGGCGACGCCTTCATTCCGATGGACGAGACGCTGGCCCACGCCGTGGTCGACGTGTCCGGCCGGCCCTACTGCGTGCACACCGGTGAGCCGGATCACCTGCGGCACACAACCATTGCGGGCAGTTCGGTGCCGTACCACACCGTGATCAACCGGCACGTGTTCGAGTCGCTGGCCATGAACGCCCGCATCGCGCTGCACGTGCGCGTCCTGTACGGGCGCGACCCGCACCACGTCACCGAGGCGCAGTACAAGGCGGTGGCGCGTGCGTTGCGTCAGGCCGTCGAGCCCGATCCCCGGGTGTCGGACGTGCCGTCCACCAAAGGTGTTCTGTGACAAAACCATCCGTCGTCGTCCTGGATTACGGCTCGGGCAACCTACGGTCGGCACAGCGCGCGCTCGAGCGGGCGGGCGCGTCGGTCGAGGTGACCGCCGACGCCGATGCGGCCGCCGACGCCGACGGGCTGGTGGTGCCCGGGGTCGGCGCCTTCGAGGCCTGCATGACCGGCCTGCGCAGAGTCAAGGGGGACCGCATCATCGCCGACCGCGTCGCCGCCGGGCGCCCGGTGCTGGGCGTCTGCGTGGGCATGCAGATCCTGTTCGCCGGCGGCGTCGAATTCGGTGTGCAGACAACGGGTTGCGGCCAGTGGCCGGGCGAGGTCACCCGGCTGGATGCCCCGGTGATCCCGCACATGGGATGGAACGTTGTCGACGCCGGTGCGGGCAGCACCCTGTTCAAGGGGCTGGACGCCGACACCCGCTTCTACTTCGTGCACTCCTACGCCGCGCAGCGCTGGGAGGGTTCGCCGGAGGCCGTGCTCACCTGGGCCACCCACCGGGTGCCCTTCCTGGCCGCCGTCGAGCAGGGTCCGCTGTCGGCCACGCAATTTCACCCCGAAAAGAGTGGGGATGCGGGTGCGGCCGTGCTGCGCAACTGGATTGAGGCACTGTGACGAGCGGCTTGGGAGGGAATGTGTTGATCTTGTTGCCCGCGGTCGACGTGGTCGAAGGCCGCGCCGTGCGGCTGGTCCAGGGCAAGGCGGGCAGCGAGACCGAATACGGCTCGGCGCTGGACGCGGCGCTGAACTGGCAGCGCGACGGGGCGGAATGGATCCACCTGGTCGACCTGGACGCGGCGTTCGGGCGGGGCTCGAACCGCGAACTGCTGGCCGAGGTGGTGGGCAAGCTCGACGTGCAGGTGGAGCTGTCCGGCGGGATCCGGGACGACGACTCGCTGGCCGCGGCGCTGGCCACCGGCTGCGCCCGGGTCAACCTGGGCACGGCGGCCTTGGAGAACCCCCAGTGGTGTGCCCGCGCCATCGCCGAGCACGGCGAGAAGGTCGCCGTCGGGCTCGACGTGCAAATCGACAAAACCAGGCCAGCGGGGCAACACCGACTGCGCGGGCGCGGCTGGGAGACCGACGGCGGTGACCTGTGGGAGGTGCTGGAACGCCTTGACGGCGAAGGGTGTTCGCGCTTCGTCGTCACCGACGTCACCAAGGACGGCACGCTGGGCGGCCCCAACCTCGACCTGCTGGCCGCCGTCGCCGACCGCACCGAGGCCCCGGTGATCGCCTCCGGCGGCGTGTCCAGCCTGGACGACCTGCGCGCGATCGCGACCCTCACCGACCGCGGGGTCGAGGGCGCCATCGTGGGCAAAGCCCTCTACGCCGGGCGGTTCACCCTGCCGCAGGCGCTGGCAGCGGTTGCGGGGTAGGGCCGTGACGGACCTGGACGCGTTGGTGGAGCAGGCGTCGGCGATCCTCGACGACGCCACCGAGCCGTTCGTCGCCGGCCACCGCGCAGATTCGGCGGTGCAGAAGAAGGGCAACGACTTCGCCACCGACGTGGATCTGGCGATCGAGCGGCAGGTGGTCGGCGCGCTGACGGAGGCGACCGGAATCGGCGTGCACGGCGAGGAATTCGGCGGCACCGACGTCGACTCCGAATGGGTGTGGGTGCTCGACCCCGTCGACGGCACGTTCAACTACGCGGCCGGATCGCCGATGGCGGGGATCCTGCTGGGCCTGTTGCACCACGGCGACCCGGTCGCCGGGTTGACTTGGCTGCCCTTCGTCGACCAGCGCTACACCGCGGTGGTGGACGGTCCGTTGATGAAAAACGGTGTCGCGCAGCCCCCGCTGGCCGACATCGACCTGACCGACGCCCTGATCGGCGCCGGCTCGTTCAGCGCCGACGCGCGGGGCCGGTTCCCCGGGCGCTACCGCATCGCCGTGCTGGAGAACCTGAGCCGGGTCTCGTCGCGGCTGCGGATGCACGGGTCCACCGGACTCGACCTGGCCTACGTCGCCGACGGAGTCCTCGGTGGCTCGATCAGTTTCGGCGGCCACGTGTGGGACCACGCCGCCGGCGTCGCGCTGGTGCGGGCGGCGGGCGGTGTCGTGACCGACATCCGCGGTGAGCCGTGGAGCCCCGCGTCGGATTCCGCACTGGCCGCGGGCCCCCGCGCACACGCCGAGATACTCGAAATCCTGCGCAGCACGGGCCGTCCGGAGGACTTCTGAGATGTCGCACGCCAATGGCCTTGCGGTGCGGGTGATTCCGTGCCTGGACGTCGATGCCGGGCGAGTCGTCAAGGGGGTCAACTTCGAAAACCTGCGGGATGCGGGCGATCCCGTCGAGCTCGCCGCCGCCTACGACGCCGAGGGTGCCGACGAGCTGACCTTTCTCGACGTCACCGCCTCGTCGTCGGGCCGCGCCACCATGCTCGACGTGGTCCGCCGCACGGCCGAACAGGTTTTCATTCCGCTGACCGTCGGCGGCGGGGTTCGCACGGTGGCCGACGTCGACGTCTTGCTGCGCGCGGGGGCCGACAAGGTCTCGATCAACACCGCCGCGATCGCTCGGCCCGACCTGCTGGAAGAAATGGCGCGGCAGTTCGGCTCGCAATGCATCGTGCTGTCGGTCGACGCCCGCACGGTCCCCCCGGAATCGGTGCCGACGCCGTCCGGTTGGGAGGTCACCACCCACGGCGGGCGCCGCGGGACCGGGATCGACGCCGTCGAATGGGCTTCCCGCGGCGCCGATCTGGGCGTGGGGGAAATCCTGCTCAACTCGATGGACGCCGACGGCACCAAGGCCGGGTTCGACCTGCCGATGCTGCAGGCGGTGCGCTCGGCGGTCACGGTGCCGGTGATCGCCAGCGGTGGCGCCGGCGCGGCTGAACACTTCGCGCCCGCCGTCGCCGCCGGGGCCGATGCGGTGTTGGCGGCCAGCGTCTTTCACTTCCGGGAGTTGACCATCGGTCAGGTGAAGGCCGCGATGGCCGCCGAAGGGATCACCGTGCGATGACGCTGGACCCACGGATCGCCGCGCGGCTGAAGCGCAACGCCGACGGCCTGTTCACCGCCGTCGTGCAGGAACGCGGCACCGGCGACGTGCTGATGGTCGCCTGGATGGACGACGCGGCGCTGGCCCGCACCCTGGAAACCCGTGAGGCGACATATTATTCGCGGTCCCGCGGCGAGCAGTGGGTCAAGGGTGCGACGTCCGGCCACACCCAGCGCGTGCACTCGGTGCGGCTGGATTGCGACGGCGACACCGTGCTGCTGACGGTCGACCAGGTGGGCGCCGCCTGCCACACCGGCGACCACAGCTGCTTCGACGCCGACGTGCTGCTGGAACCGGAGACATAGGTTGCTGCGGCCCGAGCGGGCACCCAGGCGTTAAATCGCGGTGCGACGCCGCAGCCGGGCGGCGGCCAGGAATTCGACCCAGGACACCACGTCGGAGTGCTGCCTGAGCAGGGCGCGTCGCTGGCGTTCGGTCATGCCGCCCCAGACTCCCCACTCGACCTGGTTTTCGAGCGCGTCGGCGCCGCACTCCAGGATTACCGGGCAGTGCCGGCAGATCGTCGCGGCCCTTCTCTGGGCGGCGCCGCGAACGAACATCTCGTCCGGGTCGCCGGTGCGACAGCGTGCTTTGGAAACCCAGCCGTCGCGATCCTCGGTCCGCACACTGCGCAGATGGTTTCGAATCGGACCGTCGATGCCGCTTTCTGCGGCGGTTCGGGTAGCTGACATCGCTTCCCCCTTTGCTCCGGCCGCGCTGAGAGTTCAGCGTTCGGATATCTGGCTGTCTTGATTTTCTCCGGCCCGAGCCCGTGTAAACACGAGGCGAATGTTGCGACCGTATGAAACGCCGTTGGGCAAACGTAGGGGCTTTGGTCGCAGACATCCGGGGACCTTCGGCTCAAGGACGTCGCGGCAACGCCGTCGCCGGGCCGGGAGAATCACGACCGAGGTCCGAAGTCGCCCGATCGCGAGCCGTGGATGAGAATGGCGGTCGATGTTGAGACGGGTGTCGTGGACCGCGGTCGTGCCGCTGCTTGCCGTCGCCGTGCTGGCCGTGATCTGGGGCGAGAAGCTGGGCCCGGCGATGGTCGCGCTGACGGCGGCATTGCTCATCGGAGCCGTGCTGGCCGCGGTGCACCACGCGGAGGTGGTCGCGGCCCGGGTCGGCGAGCCGTTCGGCTCGCTGGTGCTCGCGGCCGCGGTGACGGTGATCGAGGTGGCGCTCATCGTCTCGCTGATGGCGTCCGGGGGCAACGAGGCCGCCACCCTGGCCCGGGACACCGTGTTCGCGGCGGCGATGATCACCACCAACGGCATCGCGGGGCTGTCGCTGCTGCTCGGCTCGCGGCGCTACGGCGTGACGCTGTTCAACGCCGAGGGCAGCGGCGCCGCGCTGGCCACCGTCACCACGCTGGCGACGCTGAGCCTGGTGCTGCCCGCGTTCACCACCAGCCAAGTGGGCAGGGAGTTCTCTCCGGGCCAACTGACGTTCGCGGCGGTGGCGTCGTTGCTGGTCTATCTGGTCTTCGTCTTCACCCAGACGGTGCGCCACCGCGACTTCTTCCTGCCGGTCGCGCAGAAGGGCCAGAAGAAGCGGCTGTTCGAGGATGAAAGCCATGCCGAGCCGCCGAGCCGCGGCGCCGCGCTCGGGAGTCTGGGGCTGCTGCTGGTCGCCCTCGTCGCGGTGGTGGGACTGGCCGAGGAGGAATCGCCGGCGGTCGAGCGTGCCGTGACCGCGGTCGGATTTCCGCAGTCATTCGTCGGCGTGGTGATCGCCGCGCTGGTGCTGCTGCCGGAGACCCTGGCGGCCGCGCGCACGGCGCGCCAGGGCCGCATCCAGACCAGCCTTAACCTGGCGTACGGCTCTGCGATGGCCAGCATCGGGCTCACCATCCCGGCGATCGCGCTGGCCTCCATCTGGCTCAAGGGACCGTTGGTGCTCGGGCTGGGCCCCATTCAGCTGGTGCTGCTGGCGCTGACCGTCGTGATCAGCATGCTGACGGTCGTTCCCGGGCGCGCCACCAGGCTGCAGGGGGAGCTGCATCTGGTGCTGCTCGCCGCCTACGTTTTCCTGGCGATCAGCCCGTAGGCGCCGACCGGCTGCGCAGTGTCTCCAACGCCTTGTCGGCGTGGGTGTCCATGCTGAACTCGCTGGAAATCACGTTGAGCACCGTGCGATCGGTGTCGATGACGAACGTGGTTCGCTTGACCGGCAGCAGCTTGCTGAGCAGGCCACGCTTGACGCCGAACTGCGCGGCAACGGTGCCCTCGGTGTCCGACAGCAGCGGGTAGTCGAACTTCTGCATGTCGGCGAACTTGGCCTGCTTCTGCACGGGATCGGCACTGATGCCGACCCGATTGGCGCCCACGGCGGCGAATTCCGCTGCCAGGTCCCGGAAATGGCAGGCCTCCTTGGTGCAGCCCGGTGTCATCGCGGCGGGGTAGAAGAACAGCACCACCGGTCCGCTGGAGAGCAACTCGCTGAGCTTGCGCGGCGTCCCCGTCTGATCGGGAAGTTCGAAGTCCGCGACGGTGTCACCAGTTTTCATGCCGCGAGCGTAACGCCACCGCGAATCTCGAGGCTGGAGAGCGCAGCCACGTTACGCTCGCGAACCCCCACCGCCCATCTGCGAGGATGGTTCGGTGCAAGCCCACCTCGCCGCGACGACCTCACGAGAGGATTTCCGTCAGCTCGCAGCCGAGCACCGCGTGGTTCCGGTGACCCGCAAGGTGCTGGCCGACAGCGAGACGCCGCTATCGGCCTACCGCAAGCTCGCCGCCAATCGCCCGGGCACGTTCCTGCTGGAATCCGCCGAGCACGGCCGATCCTGGTCGCGCTGGTCGTTCATCGGCGCGGGTGCGCCGTCGGCGCTGACCGTCCGCGACGGGGAAGCGGTCTGGCTGGGCGCCGTGCCGCAGGACGCGCCCACCGGCGGCGACCCGTTGCACGCGCTGCGGGCCACCCTCGAGCTGCTGGCCACCGCCGCCCCCCACGACATCAAGCCCGGGCTGCCGCCGCTGTCCGGCGGCATGGTCGGTTTGTTCGCCTACGACATGGTGCGGCGGCTGGAGCGCCTGCCCGAGCTGGCCGTCGACGACCTGCATCTGCCGGACATGCTGCTGTTGCTGGCCACCGACGTGGCCGCGGTCGACCACCACGAGGGCACCATCACGCTGATCGCCAACGCGGTGAACTGGAACGGCACCGACGAGCGGGTCGACGAGGCCTACGACGACGCGGTCGCGCGCCTGGACGTGATGACCTCGGCGCTCGGCCAGCCGCTGCCTTCGACGGTCGCCACGTTCGACCGGCCCGAGCCGCGGTACCGCTCGCAGCGCACCGTCGAGGAGTACGGGAAGATCGTCGACTACCTCGTCGAGCAGATCGCGGCGGGCGAAGCCTTCCAGGTCGTCCCCTCCCAGCGCTTCGAGATGGACACCGACGTCGACCCGATCGACGTGTACCGGATGCTGCGGGTCACCAACCCGAGCCCGTACATGTACCTGCTGCACGTCCCGAACGGCATTGGCGGGACGGACTTTTCGGTCGTCGGTTCCAGCCCGGAGGCGCTGGTCACCGTCCACGACGGCTGGGCGACGACGCACCCGATCGCGGGAACCCGGTGGCGCGGGCAGACCGACGAAGAGGATCAGCTGCTGGAGAAGGAACTGCTCGCCGACGAGAAGGAGCGCGCCGAGCACCTGATGCTGGTGGACCTTGGCCGCAACGACCTCGGCCGGGTCTGCGCCCCGGGCACCGTGCGCGTCGAGGACTACAGCCACATCGAGCGCTACAGCCACGTCATGCACCTGGTGTCGACGGTGACCGGGATGCTCGCCGAGGGCCGGACCGCGCTGGATGCGGTCACGGCCTGCTTCCCGGCCGGCACGCTGTCGGGCGCACCGAAGGTGCGGGCCATGGAGCTCATCGAGGAGGTGGAGAAGACACGTCGCGGCCTCTACGGCGGCGTGGTCGGCTACCTCGACTTCGCCGGCAACGCCGACTTCGCGATCGCCATCCGCACCGCACTGATGCGCGGCGGCACCGCCTATGTGCAGGCCGGCGGCGGGGTGGTGGCCGACTCGAACGGTCCGTACGAGTACACCGAGGCCGCCAACAAGGCGCGCGCGGTGCTCAACGCGATCGCCGCCGCCGAGACGTTGACCGCGCCGGAGACCGGCCGCCATGACTGAGACCCGCCCGGCTCGGCGGGCCCGGATGGTCGTCGGGGTCGCCCAGGTGTTGCTGGTGGGATCCGCGGCGGCGCTGTGGGCGGCGTCCCGGTTGCCGTGGGTGGTGATCCGGTCGTTCGACGGGCTGAGTCCGCCGCGCGGGGTGACGCTGTCCGGCGCGTCGTGGTCGACGGCGCTGTTGCCGCTGGCGGTGCTCATGCTGGCGACGGCCGTGGCGGCGATCGCGGTTCGCGGCTGGCCGCTGCGCGTGCTGGCGGGGCTGCTGGCGCTGGCCAGCCTGGCGGTCGGATACCTCGGGGTCAGTTTGTGGGTGCTGCCGGACGTGGCCGTGCGCGGGGCCGATCTGGCGCACGTTGCGCTGACGTCGCTGGTGGGCAGCGAGCGACGCTATTGGGGGGCGGGCATCGCGGTGGCCGCGGCGGCGTGCACCCTGATCGCGGCCGTCCTGTTGCTTCGGTCGGCCGGCGATTCCGGGTCGGCCAGGTTGAGCGCGGAAAAGTATGCGGCGCCCGCGACGCGCCGCTCAAATGCGCTACGCGAGGACACCGATGGCGCGATGCTGGAGAAGCCGGAGACGCCGGAAATGTCGGAGCGGATGATCTGGGACGCGCTTGACGAGGGCGCTGACCCAACGCGGGACCCCACCGATCGGCCGCACGGGTCGGACACCGAGGGTCGGTGACGGGTCGCAAGCCGAGGGCCGCTACCCTTCATTCACGTCGTCGCGATCGGCTGGAGTTCGTCAGGAGGCCGTGGGGTGGCGATGGGTAACGGCGCGAAGGGAAGCAACAGGCATGAGTCCGGCTACCGTGCTTGACTCCATCCTCGAGGGAGTCCGGGCCGACGTTGCCGCGCGCGAAGCTCTCATCAGTCTCTCCGAAATCAAGGCCGCCGCTGCCGCCGCTCCGCCGCCGCGTGACGTGATGGCCGCCCTGCGCGAGCCCGGCATCGGCGTCATCGCCGAAGTCAAGCGCGCCAGTCCGTCGGCGGGATCCCTGGCGACGATTGCCGATCCGGCAAAACTGGCCCGGGCGTACGAGGACGGCGGAGCCCGGATCATCAGCGTTCTGACCGAGGAGCGCCGTTTCCACGGCTCGCTCGACGACCTCGATGCCGTTCGGGCCGCGGTCTCGATACCGGTGTTGCGCAAAGACTTTGTCGTGCAGCCATATCAGATCCACGAGGCCCGCGCCCACGGCGCCGACATGCTGTTGCTCATCGTGGCCGCGCTGGACCAGTCGGCTCTGGTATCGATGCTCGACCGCACCGAATCCCTGGGCATGACAGCCCTTGTCGAGGTGCACACCGAGGAGGAGGCCGACCGGGCGTTGAAGGCCGGGGCCAACGTAATCGGTGTCAACGCGCGCGACCTCGCCACGCTGGAGGTCGACCGCGACTGCTTCGCGCGGATCGCGCCCGGGCTGCCCAGCAATGTGATCAGGATCGCCGAGTCCGGCGTCCGCGGCACCGGCGACCTGTTGGCCTATGCCGGCGCCGGCGCGGACGCCGTGTTGGTCGGCGAGGGTCTGGTCAAAAGCGGTGACCCGCGCGCCGCGGTCGCCGACCTGGTCACCGCGGGTACGCACCCGTCCTGCCCGAAACCGTCTCGCTAGTCGTCAAGTCAGTTGAAGAGCCCCGGCGCTGAAACGTTGAACCCGATGAGCCGTCCCCGCGTAGAGCCTTGGTGATGGTCAACCTGTCCCGCCCGGACCTTCCCCTTCCGAGTGCAGCGGTCGCCGAACCCACCCGCCACGAACCCGATGCGGGTGGCCATTTCGGCGTGTACGGCGGCCGCTACGTGGCGGAGGCGTTGATGGCGGTGATCGAGGAGGTCACCGCCGCCTACGAGAAGGAACGCATCAACCCCGATTTCCTGGACACCCTGGACGACCTGCAGGTCAACTACGCCGGCCGGCCGTCGCCGCTGTACGAGGCCACCCGGCTGTCCGAGCATGCCGGCTCGGCGCGCATTTTCCTCAAGCGAGAAGACCTGAACCACACCGGTTCTCACAAGATCAACAACGTCCTCGGTCAGGCCTTGCTGGCCAAGAGAATGGGCAAGAGCCGGGTCATCGCCGAGACCGGCGCCGGCCAGCACGGCGTCGCCACGGCCACCGCGTGCGCGCTGCTCGGCCTGGAATGTGTCATCTACATGGGCGCCGTCGACACCGCGCGCCAGGCGCTCAACGTGGCGCGGATGCGACTGCTGGGCGCCGAGGTCGTGTCGGTGGAGAGTGGGTCGAAGACGCTCAAGGACGCGATCAATGAGGCGTTTCGCGACTGGGTGACCAACGCCGACAACACCTACTACTGCTTCGGCACCGCGGCCGGGCCGCACCCGTTTCCCGCGATGGTGCGCGATTTTCAGCGCATCATCGGCTTGGAGGCGCGCGTGCAGATTCAGGCCCAGGCGGGCCGGTTGCCCGACGCGGTCGTGGCCTGTGTCGGGGGCGGATCCAACGCCATCGGTATCTTCCACCCGTTCATCGACGACCCCGGGGTGCGCCTGGTCGGCTTCGAGGCGGCCGGCGACGGCGTCGAAACGGGAAGGCACGCCGCGACATTCGCCGGCGGTTCGCCGGGGGCTTTTCAGGGGTCGTTCTCTTACCTGCTGCAGGACCAGGATGGCCAGACCATCGAATCCCATTCGATCTCAGCGGGTCTCGATTATCCGGGGGTGGGCCCCGAACACGCATATCTCAAGGAGATCGGGCGTGCCGAATACCGGCCGATCACCGACTCCGAGGCGATGGATGCGTTCGCGCTGCTGTGCCGCACCGAAGGAATCATCCCGGCCATCGAATCCGCGCACGCGATCGCGGGCGCGGTCAAGCTCGGCCTCGAATTGGGGCAGGGCGCCATCATCGTGGTGAACCTGTCGGGCCGGGGTGACAAGGACGTCGAGACGGCCGCGAAATGGTTTGGCCTGATGGGGCCCAGCGAGCGATGACCGTGGAACAAAAGCAAGCCAGCCGGCTCGGGCCGGTCTTCGACATGTGCCGCAAGGACAATCGCGCGGCGCTGATCGGTTATCTGCCCACCGGTTACCCCGACGTGCCGGGTTCGGTCGACGGAATGCTCGCCCTGGTCGAATCCGGCTGCGACATCATCGAAGTCGGGGTTCCCTATTCGGATCCCGGCATGGACGGGCCGACCATCGCCCGGGCCACCGAGGTCGCGTTGCAGGGGGGAGTGCGGGTGCGGGACACCCTGGCCGCGGTCGAGACGATCAGTGCGGCCGGCGGCCGCGCGGTGGTGATGACCTATTGGAATCCGGTGCTGCGGTATGGGGTCGACGCGTTCGCCCGGGACCTCGCGTCGGCCGGGGGGCAGGGCATGATCACTCCAGACCTCATCCCCGACGAAGCCGGCCAGTGGCTGGCGGCAGCTGAGGAGCATCGGTTGGATCGCATTTTTCTGGTGGCGCCATCGTCGACCCCGCAACGGCTGGCGATGACGGTCGAGGCGTCGCGCGGGTTCGTCTACGCTGCTTCCACGATGGGGGTGACCGGGGCGCGTGATGCGGTGTCGAACGCCGCGCCCGAACTGGTGCACCGGGTAAAGGCGGTGTCGGACATACCGGTCGGTGTCGGCCTGGGGGTGCGGTCGCGAGATCAGGCGGCGCAGATCGGCAGCTACGCCGACGGCGTCATCGTGGGCTCGGCGCTGGTATCGGCGCTCGGTGAGGGCGGGTTGCCCGCGTTGCGGGCGCTGACCGAGGAACTGGCCGCGGGCGTCCGGGAGAAGGCGTCCGCCGGATGACGATGTTGCCGACGTATTTTCCCAGCCCGCCCCAGGGCGTTTGGCACCTCGGGCCGCTGCCGATCCGCGCCTACGCGCTGTTCATCATCACCGGCATCGTCGCGGCGCTGCTGATCGGCGACCGCCGCTGGGAAGCCCGCGGCGGGCAGCGCGGGGTGATCTATGACATCGCGTTGTGGGTGGTGCCGTTCGGGTTGGTGGGCGGCCGGCTTTACCACCTGGCCACCGACTGGCGGACCTACTGGGGGCCGGGCGGTGCCGGGTTGAGCGCGGCCGTACGCATTTGGGATGGCGGCCTTGGCATCTGGGGCGCGGTGGCCCTTGGCGGCGTCGGCGCGTGGATCGGCTGCCGGCGGCACGGGATTCCGCTGCCGGCATTCGCCGACGCGATCGCGCCGGGAATCATCCTGGCGCAGGCCATCGGCCGGCTGGGCAACTATTTCAACCAGGAGCTCTACGGCCGGGAAACCACCCTGCCATGGGGGCTGGAGATCTTCTACCGCCGCGACCCGTCGGGATACATCGACCCCCATTCGCTGGACGGTGTGTCGACGGGCCAGGTGGCACTCGTCGTGCAGCCGACGTTCCTGTACGAATTGATTTGGAACGTCCTGGTTTTCGCCCTGTTGATCTACGCGGACCGGCGATTCGCGCTGGGCCACGGGCGACTGTTCGCGTTGTACGTGGCCAGCTACTGCGTGGGGCGCTTCGGTGTCGAGTTGCTGCGCGACGATACCGCCACTCACATCGCGGGCATCCGGATCAATTCGTTCACATCAACTTTCGTGTTCATCGGGGCCGTGGTGTACCTCATGGTGGCGCCGAAGGGACGCGAGGCCCCGGAAAGCCTGCGCGGCAAAGACTACGTTTCCGAGGAGTCTCCGGAATCGGAGCCGGCGGGCGAACTCGCGACCGTCGCCTCGGGTGAGGCGGCGACCGTGGCGGTCGCGGGAGGTGGCGGCGAGGACGAGGACGACAAGCCCGCCGACTTGTCGGAAACCGGCGAGGCCGCCTCCGTCGACGAGCCGGAAACCGCGGAGGCCGAGACGGTCAAAGCGGAGGCCACGGAGCCCGGGCCGGACGAAACCGAAGGGCCCGAGGCGGAAGCCGAAGAGCCCGAAGCCGAAGAACACGAAGCCCAAGTCGAAGAGCCGGAAGCCGAAGAGCCGGAAACGGAAGAGCCCGCGGCCGAAGTCGAAGAGCCGGAAGCCGAAGAGCCGGAAGCCGAAGAGCCCGAGGCCGAAGAAACCGAACCCGAAGAGGCCGACGAGGAAGAGCCCGCGGCCGAGCCCGAAGAATCCGAAGCCGAGGCGGACGAAGAACCCGAAGCCGAGGCGGACGAAGAATCCGAGCCGCCACACGACTCGGCCGAACCGGCTTCGGCCGCCGAGCCTTATAAGACACCCCGCAGCCGGTGGCGGCTGCGAAGGAATCGGTCGTCGAACCCCTAGTGGCCGCGGGTCTGGCATGCTGAACAGGTGACGCAACCCAATTCCGCCGGGCACGCGGCGGAACAGTGTCACCGCCCACGCCGGTACGTCGCGGTCGGCACCGCCGTTGCGCTCGGCGGCGCGCTCGGCTACGTCGGCCTGGTCGACCCGCACAACACGAACTCGTTGTATCCCCAGTGCCCCTTCAAATTGCTTACCGGCTGGAACTGCCCGTTCTGCGGTGGCCTGCGGATGACGAACGATCTGCTGCACGGCGACCTGTTCGCCGCCGTCAACGACAATGTTTTTCTGTTGGTCGGCATCCCGATGCTGGCGGGATGGCTGCTGATTCGCCGCGGGAGCGGCAGACCGGCGCTCTCCACGCCGGCGTGGTTGACGATGGTGCTGGCCATCATCGCCTGGACGGTGCTGCGTAACCTGCCCGGCTTCCCACTGTTGCCGGCGATTCAGAGTGGTTAATCACGCACAGCACGACACCCCGTTTGGTCGGACCGGGTCGGACCCACGCGACTATGCTGGGTCGGCGTGAGTAGACGCGGGAAGATCGTCTGCACCCTTGGCCCTGCGACAAATTCGGACGAGTTGATCCTGGCGCTGGTCGAGGCGGGAATGGACGTCGCCCGGTTGAACTTCAGTCACGGCGACTACTCCGACCACAAAGCCGCCTACGAGCGGGTCCGGGCCGCTTCCGACACCACCGGCCGCGCGGTCGGTGTCCTCGCCGACCTGCAGGGCCCGAAGATCAGGCTGGGCCGGTTCGCCACCGGGGCGACGTACTGGGCCGACGGCGAAACCGTGTGCATCACCGTCGCCGACTGCGAGGGCACCCACGACCGCGTGTCGACCACCTACAAGAAGCTGGCCGCGGACGCGACGGTCGGCGACCGGGTGCTGATCGACGACGGCAAGGTCGGCCTGATCATCGACCGCATCGACGGTGACGATGTCATCTGCACGGTCGTCGAGGGCGGCCCGGTCAGCAACAACAAGGGCATCTCGCTGCCCGGCATGAACGTGTCGGCACCGGCCTTGTCGGAGAAGGACATCGAGGACCTCACGTTCGCGCTGGACCTCGGTGTCGACCTGGTCGCGCTCTCCTTCGTGCGCTCGCCGTCCGACGTCGAGCTGGTGCACGAGGTGATGGACCGGATCGGGCGGCGGGTGCCGGTGATCGCCAAGCTGGAAAAGCCGGAAGCCGTGGACAATCTGGAAGCGATCGTGCTGGCCTTCGACGCCATCATGGTGGCTCGCGGCGACCTCGGCGTCGAGCTGCCGCTGGAAGAGGTGCCGCTGGTGCAGAAGCGGGCCATCCAGATGGCCCGGGAGAACGCCAAACCCGTCATCGTGGCGACCCAGATGCTCGACTCCATGATCGAGAATTCCCGGCCGACGCGCGCCGAGGCCTCCGACGTCGCCAACGCCGTGCTCGACGGCGCCGACGCGGTGATGCTGTCCGGCGAGACGTCGGTCGGAAAGTACCCGCTGGCGGCCGTGCGGACCATGTCGCGGATCATCTGCGCCGTCGAGGACAATTCCACCGCCGCCCCGCCGCTGACGCACGTGCCGCGCACCAAGCGCGGGGTGATCTCCTACGCCGCCCGCGACATCGGCGAGCGCCTGGACGCCAAGGCGCTGGTCGCCTTCACCCAGTCGGGCGACACCGTCAAGCGGCTGGCGCGGCTGCACACCCCGCTGCCGCTGCTGGCCTTCACCGCGTGGCCCGAGGTCCGCAGCCAGCTCGCCATGACGTGGGGCACCGAGACGTTCATCGTCCCGATGATGACGTCCACCGACGGCATGATCCGCCAGGTGGACAAGTCGCTGCTGGAACTCGGTCGCTACAAGCGCGGTGACCTGGTGGTGATCGTGGCCGGCGCGCCACCTGGCACAGTAGGGTCGACCAACCTCATCCACGTGCACCGGATCGGTGAGGACGACGTCTAAGCATTCGAGCCAAGGAGAGGCCGCGATCAGCACGGATTCCGATTTCAAGGAACTGCTTGCGACCCTCGACCTCACTCGGGTCGCCGACGACCGGTTCGTCGGGTCTCATCCCAGCAAGAACCCGATGCGAACCTTCGGCGGCCAGCTCATGGCTCAGTCGTTCGTCGCCGCCAGCCGCTCGCTGGTCCGGGACGACCTGCCGCCCGGCGCTCTGTCGGTGCACTTCATCAACGGCGGTGACACCGCCAAGGACATCGAATTCCACGTCACCCGGCTGCGGGACGAGCGGCGCTTCGCCAACCGGCGCGTGGACGCGGTGCAGGACGGCATGCTGTTGTCCTCGGCGATGATCTCTTACATGTCCGGCGGCCGCGGCCTCGAACACGCCGTCGATCCGCCGCAGGTGGGCGCGCCCGAAACGCAGCCGCCGATCAGCGAGCTGCTCCGGGGTTACGAGGAGACGGTTCCGCACTTCGTCAACGCGCTGCAGCCGATCGAGTGGCGCTACACCAACGACCCGGCCTGGGTGATGCGCGAGAAGGGCGACCGGCTTCCGCACAACCGGGTTTGGATGAAGGCCGGCGGCAGCATGCCCGATGACCCCGTGCTGCACACCGCGACCATGGTGTACTCCTCGGACACCACGGTGCTGGACTCGGTGATCACCACCCACGGCCTGTCGTGGGGTTTCGACCGCATCTTCGCCGCGTCCGCCAACCATTCCGTGTGGTTTCACCGGCAGGTCGACTTCGACGACTGGGTCTTGTACGCGACGTCGTCGCCGGTGGCCGCGGATTCGCGCGGGCTGGGCACCGGGCACTTCTTCGACCGCTCCGGGCAGGTCCTCGCGACGGTGGTGCAAGAAGGAGTGCTGAAATACTTTCCGCCCGCCCGCCGATAGACAGGGCGGAGTACCCGCGGGACATCGCTGTGAAATCGGCCCGTCAGGGCCGGTATCGCGCGTAAGTTTTTAGCTGCCGGGTATTCGGTGCAGAGGCGGCAAACAGCCGCCCAGCTGGAGTTTCAGCGCATCGGGAGGTGAGTGTGAGCGGGCCGTTGGTCGACGTCTCAGCGAAGGCCCGCGCGCGGGAGCGCGTGGTCGTCTCGGTCGATTCGCGCGCGGCCCGGCTGATCGGTGCGCTGGCGCTGCTGAGCGCCACCTGCTGGTTGGCCGAAATCCTGGTTCGCCACCACCACCACCCGGCGTGGCACTACACCGATCGGTTGGCCTGGTCGCTGACCGTCCTGGTCGCCGTGGCGTGGATCGCACGCGGCATCTTCCTGGGACGTCCCGTTACGGCCACGCACGCCGTCGCGGCCTTCTTCTTCGTGCTGGCCGGGCTGGGCCTGCACGTGCTGTCTTTCGATCTGCTCGGCGACCTGGTCATCGCCGGCTCCGGCATGGTGCTGATGTGGCCGACGTCGTCGCATGCGCGTGCGGAGGATCTGCCCCGGGTGTGGAAATTGATCCAGGCCACCCAGGACGATCCGCTCGCGCCCTTCGCGATGCAGACCGGCAAGAGTTACCACTTCACCGCGGACGGCAGCGCCGCGCTCGCCTACCGGACGCGCCTGGGTATCGCCGTGGTCGGCGGTGACCCGATCGGTGACGAATCTCGATTCCCCGAGCTGGTCGCCGACTTCGCCGCCATGTGCCACACCCACGGCTGGCGAATCGCGGTGGTCGGTTGCGGCGAGCGACGGCTCGAATTGTGGAACGACGCCGCGGTGGTCGGACAGTCGTTGCGCGCCGTGCCGATCGGGCGCGACGTCGTCGTCGACGTCACCGGTTTCGACATGGTGGGACGCAAGTTCCGCAACCTGCGCCAGGCGGTGAAGCGCTCCCACAACTGCGGCATCACCACCGAGATCGTGGGGGAGCAGGAACTCAGCGATGAGCAACTGGCCGAGCTGATCGAGGTGGTCCGAGCGTCGAGCAAGGCGGCCCACACCGAGCGCGGATTCCACATGAACCTCGACGGCGTGCTGGAGGGCCGGTTCCCCGGCATCCAGCTGATCCTCGCCCGGGACGCCTCGGGCAAGGTGCAGGCATTCCACCGGTACGCGACGGCCGGCGGGGGCAGCGACATCACCCTCGACGTGCCGTGGCGCCGGCGCGGAGCCCCCAACGGCATCGACGAACGCCTCAGCGTCGACATGATCATGGCTGGCAAAGAGAATGGCGCCCAACGGCTTTCCCTCGCGTTCGCGGCGTTCCCGGAAATCTTCGACGAGAAGAATCGCAGCCGCACCCAGCGCGTCTTCTATCGGTTGATCCACGTTCTCGACCCGCTGATCGCCCTCGAGTCGCTCTACCGCTACGTGCGCAAGTTCCACGCGCTGGACACCCGGCGCTACGCGCTGGTGTCCATGACTCAGATCGTCCAGTTGCTGATCGTGCTGCTGTCGCTGGAGTTCATGCCGCGCCGGCGACACCTCTGAGCGCATCCAATTGCAGTTCGCGACAGCCAATGCCCTCGGGCAGGTGGTGGGTAGCCACCACCACGGTCCGATCGGCCGACATCAGAGCGGAACTCGGCCCCAGCAGGTCGCGGAGTATCGGTTCGGCGTCGGCGGCGTCGAGGTGTTCGGTCGGCTCGTCGAGCAGCACGATCCGGGCGGATGTGAGCATCGCCCGCGCCAGCAGCAGCCTCCTGCGCTGACCGGCCGAAAGCGCCTGCGCGCCACCGGTCAACACCGTCGACAGGTTCTCGGGCAGACCGGCTAGCCAGGGGCCGAGCCCGACCGCGTCCAGCGCGTCCGCCAATTCGGCGTCGCGGCAGTCGCCGCGGGCCACCAGCAGGTTGTCTCGAACCGTGGTGTCGAAGATGTGCGCGTCTTCCGCGAAAAAGCTGACGGCGCCGCGCAAGTCGTCTTCACGGAAGGCGGTTAGATCGGTGCCGTCGAGCGTCACCCGTCCCTCCAGCGGGGGTAGCAGCCCGGCAAGCGTCATCAAGAGCGTGGTCTTGCCGGACCCGCTGGCGCCGGTGATTGCCAGCCGGGCACCCGGCGGTAGGTCCAGCGAGATGCGGTTCGAGCGCGCGGCTCCGGCGTGCCCGGACCGGATGTCGGCGGACAGCACGGCGAGCGGCTTCGGCGGGGCCGCGGGCGATTCGGGCTGATGCGGGCGGTCGCTCGCCCTCAGGTCGAGCAACCGGCGGGCGGCGATGCGCGATCGGGTCAGCTGGACCGCGGCGGCCGGCAACGGTGTCATCGCCTCGAACGCGGACAGCGGCAACAACATCAGGACGGCGAGCGTGGTTGGCGCGACCGAAGGGGCAAGCCAGAGGCCGGCTATCACCGCGCCGAGCACGCTGGCCCCGATCGCGGCGGTGGGCGCGGCCTCGGCGATGGCGGCCGGCCGGGCGGCCGCGTCGAGCGCGGCGCCCCACGCGCGTTGGCGGCGTTGCGACTCGGCGATGACGCGGGGGAGCAGGCCGGCGACGCGGAGCTCGGGCGCGTGTTCCAGCGCGATCATCGCCGAGGTATCGCGGTCGGAATGATGCTGCCGGGCAAGGCTTTCCTGGCCGGCCGCGGCCCTGGCCGCGAACCGCGGTGCGACGATGCCCGCGATCAGCAGGCAGATCACCAGCACCGCCGCGGCCGGCAGCGAGATGACCGCGACCACCACGGTCGCCGCCAGCCCCAGCACCGCCGCGACCCCGATCGGCACCACGGCACGCACCAGCACATTGGCCAGTTCTTCGACGTCGGAGCCCACGCGGGTGACGAGCTCGCCGCTGTGCAGACGGACGGCTGCCGCCGCAGGCCCGTGCGCCAGCCGGTGATAGATCCCCGCCCGGGCGCTGCCTGCCGCGCGCAGCGCGGCGTCGTGGGTGACCAGTCGCTCGCAGTAGTGCAGCACTCCCCGGGAAATCGCGAAAGCGCGCACCGCGACGGCCGCGACCGACAGGTCCAGCACCGGTGGCATCTGCCAGGCCCTCGTGATGAGCCAGGCCGAGACACCGGCGAGTGCCAGCGCGCTGCCCAGCGACAGCACGCCCAGCGCGATGGCCGCAAACAGCCGGGGGAGTCGGGGCCGCAGCAGCGGCGCCGCCGCCAACAGCGGATCAGGCCGGGACATAACGCGCCCCGCTGTCGGCGACCACTTCGACCACCCGGTCACCGATTGCCAGAACCGGTGTGCGGTGCCCGACGACGACGACGGTCGCGCCCGAACGGGCGCGATCCACGATGGCCCGCAACACGCGCTCCTCGGCGTGCGCATCGAGGTGCGCGGTGGGCTCGTCGAGCAGCAGCACCGGCGCGGACGATCCGAGCGCCCGGGCGAGGCCGAGCCGTTGCCGCTGCCCGAGCGACAGGCCGACGCCGCCGCGGCCGAGCACCGTGTCCAGCCCATCGGGCAGGTCGGCCAGCACCCTATCGAAATCGGAATCGGCACAAGCAGTTTCGAGGTCGTCCAGGTCGCCGAACAGGACCAGGTTGTCCCGGACCGTGCCCGGGACGAGTGCCGGGCGCTGCGGCAGCCACGACAACTGCCGCCACCAGGCGCCCGGCTCCAGATCGGCGACGTCGATGCCGGCCACGGTGACCCGGCCCGAGGACGGCCCGGTGACCCCGGTGATCGCCTGCAGGGTAGTGCTTTTGCCGGCGCCGTTGCGCCCGGTCAGCACCGTAACCGCGCCCGGTTCGATGAGCGCGGTGAGGTCGCGCGGCGCGTGGCCGTCGCGACCGGCGACGCCGAGCCCGTCGAGGCGGATCTGTGCCCCGCGGGCGGTGACCGTCTGGTCCCGGGCCTGCGCTGGAGTCGGTTCGCCGATGAGGGCGAAGGCCTTGTCGACGGCGGTTCTTCCGTCCTGCGCGGCGTGGAATTCCACGCCGATGCGGCGCAACGGCCAGTACACGTCGGGCGCGAGCAACAGCACCGTGAGGCCGGCCGCCAGCGTCATCTCGCCGAACACCAGGCGGAACCCGATGCCCACCGCGATCAGCGCCACACCCAGCGTCGCCAGCAGTTCCAGCACCAGCGCGGACAGGAAGGCGATCCGGAGCGTCGCCATGGCCGAGCGGCGGTGCGCGGCGGCCAGTTCGTCGATGCGGCGCTCCGGGCCCCGACCGCGCCCCAGCGCCCGCAGGGTGGGGATGCCGGCGATCAGATCGAGCAACCGGCCCTGCAGTGTCGTCATGGCGGCCAGGGCCGCCGCCGACCGGTCGGCGGTGGCCAGGCCGATCAGGACCATGAATATCGGTATGAGCGGCAAGGTGATCGCCACGATGGCCGCCGATTTCAGGTCGTAGAGAGCGATGACGGCGACGGTCGCGGGGGTGAGGATCCCGGCGAGCAGCAACGTCGGCAGGTACCCGGTGAAGTAGGGGCGCAGGCCGTCGAGGCCGCGCGTGACCACCACCGCGGCGGCATCCCGTTGGCCGGCGAGCTCACCGGGCTGGCGGGCGGTCACCGCCGTGAGCACCTGACCGGACAGATCGGCGATGACCGCGCTGGCGCCGCGTTGACTCAACCGGGTCTGCAACCATTGCGCCACTGTCCGAATGGTCCACAGCAGCAATAGGACCGACAGCGGCCCGAGCCAGACGCGCGGGCCGTGGGCGGAGCGATCGCCGACCGCGCGGGCAACCACGCCAGCGAGGACGATCGCCGAGCCGATCGCGCAGCCGGAGATCACCACACCGCAGCACACCGTCGAGGCCAGGTAGCGGCGCAGGGCGGTCGATGCCCGCCACAGTCGCGGGTCCAGCGGGCCCCGCGCTCTGGAGTCGCGCGGCGGATTGTTCGCGCTCAGGACACCCGCCTTGCCAGGCCGATGGACGGCGGTATCCGGTCCGCCGAGATCCGTTGCCGGAAAACCCAATACGTCCAGGCTTGGTACACCACCGTCAGCGGGGCCATGAACGCGGTCACCCACGTCATGACCTTGAGGGTGTAGGGCGTCGACGAGGCGTTGTAGATTGTCAGGCTCCACTGCTTGTTCAGCGTCGACGGCACCAAGTTCGGGTACAGCGCGCCGAACAACAGGATCACAACCGCCACAACGACCGTGGCCGTGCAGGCGAACGCCCAGCCGTCGGACACGCGCCGCCACACCAGCAACACCGCCGACAGCTGTGCCACTACCGCGACGGCGAGCACCAGCCAGGTCCAGTCCTTGCCGTGGGCCAGCTGCGTCCAGATCCCAAAGCCCGCAACCAGTGCGGTCACCGGCAGCGAGAGCCAGACCGCCAGCCGGTGGGCGTCGTCGCGGATGGCGCCGGAGGTCTTCAGCGAGATGAACACCGCGCCGTAGAGCAGAAACAGCCCGGCGGTGGCCAGGCCGCCCAGCAGGGTGTAGGCGTTGAGCACGTCGGTGATCGAGAGGTTGACCTGCCCGTCGGCGTCCACCGGCAGGCCGCGGACCAGGATGGCGAAGGCGACGCCCCACAACAACCCCGGCAGCCACGATCCGGCCGCGATGCCGAAATCGGCCCAGCCGCGCCACTTGGTGTCGTCGATCTTGCCGCGCCACTCGATCGCCACGGCGCGCAGAATCATCCCGAACAGGATGGCCAGCAGTGGCAGGTACAGCGTGGAGAACACGGTCGCGTACCAGCCGGGGAAGGCGGCGAACATCGCTGCGCCGCCGACGATCAGCCAGACCTCGTTGCCGTCCCAGATCGGGCCGATGGTGTTCAGCGCCGTGCGCCGGATGGGCTCGGGTTCACCGATGCCGACGCGGGCCAGCGGTTCCATCAACATGCCGACGCCGAAGTCGAAGCCCTCCAGAACGAAGAAACCCAGGAACAGCAACCCGATGATGCCGAACCACAACTCCTGCAGTCCCATCGGTCAACTCCTTTCCAGCTGGGCCTTAATAGGCGAACGACAGCGGCGCCACCTCGTCGTCGCCGGGTGCCGTCGGGGCAGCCGGTTCGGCGTCGTGTTCCCGGGGCCCTTCGGTGACGTACCGCTTGAGCAGGAAGAACCAGATCACCGCCAGCACCGCGTAGACGAGGGTGAACGTCACCAGGGAGGTGACCACCATGCCGGGCGCATGGTGCGAGACGGCCTCATGGACGGTGAACCGAACCTGTTGGTCGCCGGTCGGATTCGGTGCGACGATCCAGGGTTGCCGCCCCATTTCGGTGAACACCCACCCGGAGATGTTCGCCAGGAACGGCGTAGGGATGGTCAGCAGCGCCAGCCAGGAGAACCACCGCTGGTTGGGCACCCGGCCGCCGCGGGTGAGCCACAACGCGGCAAGCGCGAATAATATCGGAACGGCCAGGAATCCGATCATCGCCCGGAACGACCAGTAGGTGACAAAGAGGTTGGGCCGGTAGTCGTTTGGGCCGAACCGTTGCTCGAAGTCCTGCTGGATATTGCGCACGCCCTGCAACGTCACGCCGCTGGTTCGGCCCTCCGCGAGGAACGGCAGCACGTACGGGACCTCGATGACCCGGGTGATGCTGTCGCAGTTGTTGTGCGTGCCGACGGTGAGAATCGAGAAGTCGGGGTCGGTCTCGGTGCCGCACAACGACTCCGCCGACGCCATCTTCATCGGTTGCTGAACGAACATCAGCTTGCCCTGGCGGTCGCCGGTGAAGAACAGGCCGACGGCCGCGAGCAGCACCACCCAGCACCCGAGGATGGCCGCCGGACGAAACATGGTGCGCGCGTCCGATTCCGCGGCGGGGGTGGCGGTCGCCGGGCGGCGGGAACGGACCAGGAACCACGCGCTGATGGCCGCGACGAACGTCGCGGCGGTCAGCAGCGCGCCGCCGACCGTGTGGGTAAACGCCCACCGCGCAGTGTTATTGCCCAGCAGCGCGGTGATGCTGTCCAGCTCGGCACGATGGGTCGCCGGGTTGTAATGCGCGCCAACTGGATGCTGCATGAACGAGTTCGCCACGATGATGAAGAACGCGGACATGTTCACACCGATCGCGACGATCCAGATGCAGGCCAGGTGGATCAGCTTCGGCAGCCGGCCCCAACCGAAAATCCACAACCCGATGAAGGTGGACTCGAAGAAGAACGCGAACAAGCCCTCCATGGCCAGCGGCGCGCCGAAGATGTCGCCGACGAACCGCGAATACTCACTCCAGTTCATCCCGAATTGGAA
Source organism: Mycobacterium sp. E2238 (assembly GCF_001672665.1). Lineage (NCBI taxonomy): Bacteria > Bacillati > Actinomycetota > Actinomycetes > Mycobacteriales > Mycobacteriaceae > Mycobacterium > Mycobacterium sp. E2238. The sequence continues at coordinate 27,491 of NZ_LZKF01000258.1, forward strand.
TTCCTGGACGATTCCCGTCGCCACCCCGATGGCGAAGTTGATCAGGAACAGCTTGCCGAAGAACTTGGTGAGCCGGTACCACGCGGTGTTATCCGTTACCACCCATACCGTCTGCATGACCGCCAGCAGGGGCGCCAAACCGATGGTGAGCGGCACGAAGATGAAGTGGTAGACGGTAGTGATACCGAACTGCCACCGCGAAATATCGACGACATTCATCTGTCATCTCCCGAAACTGCGGAGCCGCACGACGCGGCTACTACAAAGTGTAGTAGAAGGTCCCGAGGCGGCGCTACTTCAGAGCCGCCTCAGGGGGTAAGGGTCTTCGAGGCCTTCCGGATGCCGAAGGACGACACGATCTCGAAGATGCCGAGGACCACGAACCAGACCCCGACCACCAGCGCCAGCGTGACAATCGATTCGAGCGGCGACGCCAGAACGACGATGCCGGCGAGCAGACTGATCAGGCCGATGAAGATCGCCCATCCCCGCCCCGGCAGGTGCGGGTCCTGGATGGCAGAGACCGTCGTGCCGACGCCGCGGAAGATGAATCCGATGCCAATCCAGATGGCTAACAACAGGATTGCGTATCCCTGACCGAAGTGGCGAAATGCCAACAACGCCAGGATGAGTGACGCGGCACCGCTGATGAAGAGCAGGATCCGGCTTCCCGCCGAGACATGCAGGCTGAACGCGAAGAACACCTGTGCGGCGCCGGTGATCAGCAGATAGACGCCGAAGGCGGTTGCGGCGACCACGATGGATATGCCGGGCCACGCGAGCACCAGAATGCCGAGGGCCAGCGACAGGAGTCCCGACAATAGGGTCGATTTCCACAGATGCGGCAACAAACTTGGAGCGGGGGAAGGTCCAGGTGTGGTTTGCATGGCCGCAGTCTGACACAAACCCCGCCTTGGGTATAGGGCACTTTGGGCTACACGTGGGCCGTGCGTGAACCCCTCGTGAGCAGCTCGGTGGTTTCCTCGGTGGTCTCGCTGTCCGCCTTGCGCCCGATCAGATACCAGGTGCGCATGAGGCCTTTGCCCTTGACGTCGATGTGGCCGCGCTCCTGCAGCACGAATTCGTCCTTGAGACGCTCGTACATGGCCTCGGGCACCTGAATTCGGCCCACCGAGTCGGTGGATTCCATCCGGGACGCGACATTGACCGCGTCACCCCACACGTCATAGAAGAACCGCCGGGAACCCACCACGCCGGCGACCACCGGCCCGCATGCCATGCCCACCCGCAGCGGAACCGCGTTGCCGTGCGGATCCCGCAGTCCGGCCGCAACATTGGCCATGTCGAGTGCGAAGTCCGCCAGGGCCTGCGCGTGGTCGGACCGGGCGCGCGGAACGCCGCTGACCACCATGTAAGAGTCGCCGCTGACTTTGATCTTCTCGAGTCCGTGCCGGTCCACCAATGCGTCGAAGGCGCTGTACAACCGGTCGAGGAAGCGCACCAGGTCGGCCGGGGCCGTGCCGCTGGCCCGCTCGGTGAACCCGACGATATCGGCGAACAGAACGGAGGCGTCGTCGAACTTGTCGGCGATGACGCTGCGGTCGGGTTCCTTGAGCCGCTCGGCGATGCTGGCCGGCAACATGTTGGTCAGCAGCGCCTCCGAGCGCTCGTACTGCGTCTCCATCATGGCCTCGGCGCGCGCGGTGTCACGCAGGGCGAACCAGACGGTCACGACCACCATCACCACGCTGGAAATCGCCGTCACGATGAATCCGGTCGATTGGGCCCAGGCCGGCTGCAGCCCGGTGTCGCGCGGCACCAGGAACTCGACGGCGACTATGAGGCCGGCGGCGACGGCAGCCAGCGCGGATGCCAGAACGATGTGTTCGATCCCCAGCAACAACACGACGATGCAGGCGCCCACCAGGAAGAAGAACTGGGCCCCCGACCCGGTGCCCACGTCCACGCAGCTGGCAAAGACGGACACGTAGGCCGCGCCCATAAAGGTAAGCGGGGCAACCAGTTCGCCGAAGCGCTGCAGCCACGGGACCATCGCAAAGATCATCGCGCCGAGGATGTTGATCGAGCTGACCTGCCACAGCCAGGTGCCGCCCAGGATCTGCACGAGCACGAAGCTCACGCTCACCATCACGGCCAGCCACGAGGTGATAGTCAGGATCCGGGCCCGGCGGGCGGCGCTGGCGGCGTAGTGCTGATTACGGTCGCGGGTCTGCGCCCGCACTGCGGCTACGCAGTCCGGGCGTCTCGCCGAGCCGGCTGACACGGGTGGGGCGCCGCACTTCTTAGCCGCCACATTCAAAAGCGTAACCGCTGAGCTCGGTTCGTGGGCCAGTCAATGGGTCCCGACGACGCGCCGGATGCCCGTCGACGGCTGGCGCTTCGGGGCATCGGAAAATTAAAAAAAGATTTTCCGCTGAAGGGGTTTACAAAATTATCCGACGTGTTATTAAACATATGTCGGGCTGTGATGTGGGTCATGTGTTCCTCTAATGCGGGGGTGCGGTGTGGCAAGTCTCAGCAGCAGGATCGGGATCGCGCTAATGCTGGCGTGCACCGCGGCGGCAACCCCCGCCTGTGGGGTCGGATGCGGCGGCGCGGGCTCGTTGTTGCGGGTGGCCACCGACTCGATGCAGAACGATCCGATGCAGGTCAACGTGGTGCACTCGGAAGAACAAGTGTGCATTAGCCGCTAACGCGGCAGTCGCAACCCGGCCGCGCCCGGCGCGCCATAGGTCGATGGATGGCGCCTCGACGGGCCCCGAAAATGGCATGAATTCATCGTGTAACCGGCGCGATTCTATTTGAATGCAACTGTGCCCTTTATTGCGCGCGGTATTTAAATTCGGGCGAGTTCATACCTTTGGCACGGATTTCACGCATTTAACAAACCTGCGGCTTGGAGGCACCGGTTTCGCGGGGATGCCGGGCCGGGGTCGCGGCAGCCGGCATCGGTATGCGAGGCAACTCGATCCGGGCCACCGGTACGCCCTGACGGGCGGTTGCTCGTCTGTCCCGCCTGTGGTGCCCTCGGTGGGATTCGAACCCACACTGGACGGGTTTTGAGTCCGTTTCCTCTGCCAGTTGGGATACGAGGGCTTGCTCGGCCTCCTACCTTAGAGGCAGCCTCCCACCATAGAGGATTCGGTGTAGACACCCGTCTCACCGCCCCGAGGTCGCTGGCCTCGGACGTTCACGCGACAATGTCCGTCATGACAGGCCCCACGACCGACACCGACGCCGCTGTGCCGCGCCGGGTCCTGATCGCGGAAGACGAAGCGCTGATCCGGATGGACCTCGCCGAGATGCTGCGAGAGGAGGGTTACGACATCGTCGGGGAGGCCGGCGACGGGCAGGAAGCCGTCGAGTTGGCCGAACGACATCAGCCCGACCTCGTGATCATGGACGTGAAGATGCCTCGCCGCGACGGGATCGACGCGGCATCCGAGATCGCCAGCAAGCGCATCGCGCCGATCGTGGTGCTGACCGCGTTCAGCCAGCGCGACCTGGTCGAGCGCGCCCGCGATGCCGGGGCGATGGCCTACCTGGTGAAGCCCTTCACGATCAGCGACCTGATCCCTGCGATCGAATTGGCGGTCAGCCGCTTCAGCGAGATCACCGAGCTGGAACGCGAAGTGGCGACGTTGTCCGAGCGGCTGGAGACCCGCAAGCTCGTCGAACGCGCCAAGGGCCTGCTGCAGACCAAGCAGGGCATGACCGAGCCCGAGGCGTTCAAGTGGATTCAGCGCGCCGCCATGGACCGCCGTACCACGATGAAGCGGGTCGCCGAAGTCGTCCTGGAAACCCTCGACACACCCGACGAGTAGGTCGCGGCGTCGAGTGTGAGCTCAGGCAGACGACACGCCGAATGAGGCCGCCGCAGTTGCACACTGGGCGAAGGCTGAAAGCCTCAGCGCGCCACGATCACCGACGAGCCGTGACCGAACAGGCCCTGGTTGGCCGTGACGCCGACCGTGGCGTTCTCCACCTGCCGGCCCGTCGCCCGACCGCGCAGCTGCCAGGTCAGCTCGCAGACCTGCGCGATGGCCTGGGCGGGGATGGCCTCGCCGAAGCAGGCCAGCCCGCCCGACGGGTTGACCGGGACCCTGCCGCCGATGGTGGTCGCGCCGCTGCGCAGCAGCGCCTCGGCCTCGCCCTTCGGGCACAGCCCGAGATGCTCGTACCAGTCGAGCTCCAGCGCGGTGGACAGGTCGTAGACCTCGGCCAGGCTGACATCCTCGGGCCCGATGCCCGCCTCGGCGTAGGCGGCATCCAGGATCTGATCCTTGAACACCCGGTCCGGTGCGGGCACCGCGGCGGTGGAATCCGTTGCGATGTCGGGCAATTCGGGCAGGTGCTGCGGGTAGCGGGGGGTGACCGTGCTGACCGCCCGCACCGATGGAACGCCGTCGAGCGAGCCGAGGTGCTTGCGGGCGAACTCGGCGCTGGCCACGATCAGGGCCGCCGCACCATCGGAGGTGGCGCAGATGTCGAGCTGTCGCAACGGGTCGGCCACCACCGGGCTGGCGAACACGTCGTCGGCCGAAGCTTCCTTGCGGTAGCGGGCGTTCGGGTTCTGCAGGCCATGCCGCGAGTTCTTCACCTTCACCTGAGCGAAGTCCTCGGCCGTCGCGCCGTAGAGGTCCATCCGGCGGCGCGCCAGCAGCGCGAAGTACACCGGGTTCATCGCACCGATCAGGTGGAACCGCTGCCAGTCGGGGTCGTTCTTGCGTTCTCCGCCAACGGGAGCGAACGCGCCCTTCGGGGTGGTGTCGGCGCCGATCACCAGCGCGACGTCGCAGAAACCGGCCAGGATTTGAGCCCGCGCGCTCTGCAGCGCCTGGGAACCGCTCGCACACGCGGCGTAGCTCGAGCTGACCGGCACGCCGTTCCAGCCCAGCTTCTGGGCGAACGTCGACCCGGCGATGAAGCCCGGGTAGCCGTTGCGGATGGTGTCCGCGCCGGCGACCAGCTGAATCTGCGTCCAGTCCAGGCCGGCCTCGGCCAGCGCGGCGCGCGCGGCGACGACCCCGTACTCGGTGAAGTCGCGGCCCCACTTGCCCCACGGGTGCATTCCGGCGCCCAGGATGTAAAGCGGTTCGGGCATCAGGCGATCCTCCACGCATAGACGATGCGCTGCACGCCGTCGGCGTCGGTGAACAGCGGCATGGTGGTCAGCTCCATCTCCATGCCGACCTTCAAATCGGCGGCCAGCGTGCCCTCGACCACCTTGCCCAGCACGATGATTCCCTCGTCGGCCAGCTCGACCGCGGCGATGGCGAACGGCTCGAAGGGATCCGGGGCGGGGTAGGGCGGCGGGGGTGGATACCGGTTCTCGGTGTAGCTCCACAGCGTTCCCCGGGTCGACAACGCGACGGGTTCCAGTGTGTCGCTGGCGCAGGCCGGGTTGGGGCAGTTGTTCTCGCGCGGCGGGAAGACATAGGTGCCGCATTCGGGGCACTTGCTGCCGATCAAGTGGGCGCTTCCGGTGTCGTCGGTGGCGAACCATCCGTCGATCGCGGGTTCTTGGCTGGTGACCTCTGGCACTCGGCCAGACTACCCAGCCCCAGTACGAAACTGAAACGTGTTGCAGTTCCGGCCCCGGGTGGTTGGGGCGCGTGCCCCGTCGTACCGGATGCCTAGAGTGTGAGCCGTGAGTATCGCCAGCGAGGAGCAGACCAAGCCGACGCTGATGCTGCTGGACGGCAATTCGCTGGCCTTCCGCGCCTTCTACGCGCTGCCCGCCGAGAATTTCAAGACCCGCGGCGGCCTGACCACCAACGCGGTGTACGGCTTCACGGCGATGCTGATCAATCTGTTGCGCGACGAGGCCCCGACGCACATCGCCGCGGCGTTCGACGTGTCCCGGCAGACGTTCCGTTCCGAGCGGTACCCCGAGTACAAGGCCAATCGCTCGGCGACGCCGGACGAATTTCACGGCCAGATCGACATCACCAAGGAAGTGCTGAACGCTCTGGGCATCACGGTGCTCGCCGAGCCGGGCTTCGAAGCCGACGACCTCATCGCGACGCTGGCCACCCAGGCCGAACACCAGGGCTACCGCGTGCTGGTGGTCACCGGCGACCGGGACTCTCTGCAGTTGGTCAGCGACGACGTCACGGTGCTCTACCCGCGCAAGGGCGTCAGCGAACTCACCCGGTTCACGCCCGAGGCCGTCGTCGAAAAGTACGGGTTGACCCCCACGCAGTACCCCGACTTCGCCGCCCTGCGTGGCGATCCCAGCGACAACCTGCCCGGCATCCCCGGCGTCGGGGAGAAGACCGCGTCCAAGTGGATCGCCGAGTACGGCTCGCTGCAAGGTCTGGTCGACAACGTCGACTCGGTGCGCGGCAAGGTCGGCGACGCGCTGCGGGCCAACCTGGCCAGCGTGATCCGCAACCGCGAACTCACCGATCTGGTCAAGGACGTGCCGCTGGCGCAGACCCCGGACACGCTGCGCATGCAGCCCTGGGACCGCGACCACATCCACCGGCTGTTCGACGACCTGGAGTTCCGGGTGTTGCGCGACCGCTTGTTCGACACCCTGGCCGCGGCAGAGCCGGAGGTCGACGCCGGTTTTGACGTCCGCGGGGGCGCGCTGCAGCCCGGCGAGCTGGCGGTGTGGCTGGCGGAGCACAGCTCGGGCAAGCGGTTCGGTCTGGCCGTCGTCGGCACGCATTTGGCCTACGACGCCGACGCCACCGCGTTGGCCATCGTCTCCGCCGACGGTGAGGGCCGCTACATCGACACCTCAACGCTGGAGCCCGACGACGAGGCGGCGCTGGCGTCCTGGTTGGCCGACCCGGGTCCACCCAAGGCGCTGCACGAAGCCAAGCTGGCGATGCACGACCTCGCCGGCCGGGGCTGGACGCTGGCCGGCGTCACCTCCGATACCGCGCTGGCCGCCTACCTGGTTCGGCCCGGGCAGCGCAGCTTCTCCCTCGAGGACCTGTCGCTGCGCTACCTACGCAGAGAGCTGCGCGCGGAAAGTCCTGAGCAGCAACAGCTTTCATTGCTCGACGATTCCGATGGAACGGACGACCAGGCGGTGCAGACGCTGATCCTGCGGGCCGTGGCGGTGCTGGATCTAGCCGATGCGCTCGACGAGGAGCTGGCCCGCATCAACTCCACGTCGCTGCTTGGCGGCATGGAGCTGCCGGTGCAGCGGGTGCTGGCCGGGATGGAAAACACCGGCATCGCAGTCGATCTGGATCTGCTCGGCGAGCTGCAGAGCGATTTCGCTCACCAGATCCGCGACGCGGCCGAAGCGGCCTACGCGGTGATCGGCAAGCAGATCAACCTGGGCTCGCCGAAGCAGTTGCAGGCGGTGCTCTTCGACGAGCTGGAGATGCCGAAGACCAAGCGCACCAAGACCGGCTACACCACCGACGCCGACGCCCTGCAGTCGCTGTTCGACAAGACCGGCCATCCGTTCCTGCAGCACCTGCTCACCCACCGCGACGCCACCCGGCTCAAGGTGACCGTCGACGGCTTGCTGAATTCGGTGGCCTCGGACGGACGCATCCACACCACGTTCAACCAGACCATCGCGGCGACGGGCCGGCTGTCGTCGACCGAGCCGAACCTGCAGAACATCCCGATCCGCACCGAGGCGGGCCGGCGGATCCGGGACGCGTTCGTGGTGGGCGACGGCTACAGCGAGCTGATGACCGCCGATTACAGCCAGATCGAAATGCGGATCATGGCGCATCTGTCGCGGGACGAGGGCCTGATCGAGGCGTTCAACACGGGGGAGGACCTGCACTCGTTCGTCGCGTCCCGAGCATTCGGCGTGCCGATCGAGGAGGTCACCGGCGAGCTGCGCCGCCGGGTCAAGGCGATGTCGTACGGGCTGGCCTACGGGTTGAGCGCCTACGGCCTGTCGCAGCAGTTGAAGATCTCCACCGAAGAGGCGAAGGAACAGATGGACGCCTACTTCGCCCGGTTCGGCGGGGTGCGCGACTACCTGATGAACATCGTGGAGCAGGCCCGCAAGGACGGCTACACCTCGACGGTGCTGGGCCGCCGCCGCTACCTTCCCGAGCTGGACAGCAGCAACCGCCAGGTGCGGGAGGCGGCCGAGCGGGCGGCGCTCAACGCGCCCATCCAGGGCAGCGCCGCCGACATCATCAAGGTCGCGATGATCGAGGTCGACAAGGCGATAAAAGAAGCCGGGCTGAAGTCCCGGATGCTGCTGCAGGTGCATGACGAACTGCTGTTCGAAATCGCTCCGGGGGAGCGGGACCAGCTCGAGGCGCTGGCCCGCGAGAAGATGGGCGGCGCCTATCCGCTGGACGTGCCGCTGGAGGTCTCGGTGGGCTACGGCCGTTCCTGGGACGCGGCGGCGCATTGACGGGGGCGTCAGTCGCCGAGGATGATCTAGCGGAGAGAAAATTTATCGCGAAATTCGCGTTGCGGTCACTTTCGCCGTGGGCATTCACCCGGTGTCGCGCAAGTGGCGCGCCGCCCGGGTTTGGCCAGCGTGTACGCAGTCGAGTAACCTCAATAGATAAATCCCAGTTTTGTCCCTACGACCCAACCTGTCCGGAGCAACCCACCACATGCCGAGTCCCACCGTCACCTCGCCCCAAGTAGCCGTCAACGACATTGGCTCCAGCGAGGACTTTCTTGCCGCAATAGACAAAACGATCAAGTACTTCAACGATGGCGACATCGTCGAGGGGACGATCGTCAAAGTGGACCGGGACGAGGTGCTCCTCGACATCGGCTACAAGACAGAGGGCGTCATCCCCGCCCGCGAGCTCTCCATCAAGCACGATGTCGACCCCAGCGAGGTCGTTTCCGTCGGCGATGAGGTCGAAGCCCTTGTTCTCACCAAGGAGGACAAAGAGGGCCGCCTGATCCTGTCCAAGAAGCGCGCGCAATACGAGCGCGCCTGGGGCACCATCGAGGCGCTCAAGGAGAAGGACGAGGCCGTCAAGGGCACCGTCATCGAGGTGGTCAAGGGTGGCCTGATCCTCGACATCGGCCTGCGTGGCTTCCTGCCCGCGTCGCTGGTCGAGATGCGTCGGGTCCGCGATCTGCAGCCGTACATCGGCAAGGAGATCGAGGCCAAGATCATCGAGCTGGACAAGAACCGCAACAACGTCGTGCTGTCGCGCCGGGCCTGGCTGGAGCAGACCCAGTCCGAGGTGCGCAGCGAGTTCCTCAACCAGCTGCAGAAGGGCGCCATCCGCAAGGGTGTCGTCTCGTCCATCGTCAACTTCGGCGCGTTCGTCGACCTCGGTGGTGTGGACGGCCTGGTGCACGTCTCCGAGCTGTCCTGGAAGCACATCGACCACCCGTCCGAGGTGGTCCAGGTCGGCGACGAGGTCACCGTCGAGGTGCTCGACGTCGACATGGACCGCGAGCGCGTTTCGTTGTCGCTCAAGGCAACCCAGGAAGACCCGTGGCGCCACTTCGCCCGCACGCACGCCATCGGCCAGATCGTGCCCGGCAAGGTCACCAAGCTGGTGCCGTTCGGTGCGTTCGTCCGCGTCGAGGAGGGCATCGAGGGTCTGGTGCACATCTCCGAGCTGGCCGAGCGCCACGTCGAGGTGCCCGACCAGGTGGTGGCCGTCGGCGACGACGCCATGGTCAAGGTCATCGACATCGACCTGGAGCGCCGCCGAATCTCGTTGTCGCTCAAGCAAGCCAACGAGGACTACACCGACGAGTTCGACCCGGCGAAGTACGGCATGGCCGACAGCTACGACGAGCAGGGCAACTACATCTTCCCCGAAGGCTTCGACGCCGAGACCAACGAATGGCTCGAGGGATTCGACAAGCAGCGCACCGAGTGGGAGGCCCGCTACGCCGAGGCCGAACGCCGCCACAAGATGCACACCGCGCAGATGGAGAAGTTCGCCGCGGCCGAGGCGGCCGGGCACGCCGAGCAGTCGTCGGGCAACGGCGGTGCGCCGCAGGAGAAGGCGGCCGGCGGGTCGCTGGCCAGCGACGCTCAATTGGCCGCCCTGCGGGAGAAGCTCGCCGGCAACGCCTAATCGCGTTCACGCATGCTGCGTATCGGGTTGACCGGTGGCATCGGCGCCGGCAAGTCGGCGCTGTCGACCACCTTCGCGAAATGCGGTGCGGTCATCGTCGACGGTGACGTCATCGCGCGCGAGGTGGTCCAGCCGGGCACCGAGGGGCTGGCGGCGCTTGTCGAGGCGTTCGGTGACGACATACTGCTGCCCGACGGATCGCTGGATCGTCCCGCGCTGGCCGCCAAGGCCTTCCGGGACGACGAGGCGCGTCAACGGCTGAACGGCATCGTCCACCCGCTGGTCGGCAAGCGCCGCGCCGAGATCATCGCCTCGGTGCCCGAGGATTCGGTTGTCGTCGAAGACATCCCGCTGCTGGTGGAGTCGGGGATGGCGCCGCTGTTTCCGCTCGTGGTCATCGTGTACGCCGACGTCGAGGTGCGGCTGCGACGGCTGGTCGACCAGCGGGGCATGCCCGAATCCGATGCCCGGGCCCGGATCGCCGCGCAGGCCAGCGACGAGCAGCGCCGTGCCGTCGCCGACATCTGGGTGGACAACTCCGGCACCCGGGAGGACCTGGTGCAGCGGGCCCATGACGTGTGGGACCACCGGATACTGCCCTTCGCGCACAACCTGACTCGGCATCAGGTCGCCCTGGCGCCGGCGCGGGTGGTGCCGCCCGATCCGAGTTGGCCGGATCAGGCGCGGCGGATCGTCAACCGGTTGCAGACCGCCTGTGGCCACCGGGCTATTCGAGTGGACCACATCGGTTCGACCGCCGTGCCGGACCTTCCCGCCAAGGACGTGATCGACGTGCAGATCTCCGTCGAATCATTGGCTGTCTCCGACGAACTCGTCGAGCCCCTGCTGGCCGCCGGCTACCCCCGCATCGAGCGCATCACCTCCGACGTCGCCAAGCCCGATGCGCGCAGCACCGTCAAGCGCTACGACCACAGCGACGATGCGGCGCTGTGGGGCAAGCGGATTCATGCCTCGGCCGACCCGGGTCGCCCAACCAACGTGCATATCCGGGTCGATGGCTGGCCCAACCAACAGTTCGCGCTGTTGTTCGTCGACTGGCTGTCGGCCAACGCCGATGTGCGCGAGCAGTATTGGCGGGTCAAGCGGGAGGCGGATGCAGGCGCCGACGGCGACACCGTGCGCTATACCACCGCCAAAGAGCCGTGGTTTGGTGACGCCTACCGGCGAGCGTGGGAATGGGCCGACGCCACTGGCTGGAAGCCCTGATCCGCCATGCCGTTCGTCAACGACATCCTGGGCCCGCGGCGGCCCTTCGTGGACGAGGCGCCGCAGCTGGCGGCCGGACGACGGCGGCGCACCAGCACCATCGACACCCATCCGGATGAGGCGGGCGGCTCCCTGGCCGATCTGCGGGCACGCGACGTGGTGGGCGCCGAGGGCGGACGCGTCGAGGTACTCGGCGAGATCCGAATGCGGGCACATCTCACCGATCAGGTCGTCGACGACATCACTTCCCCCGCCCGTCTCGACGCACTGCTGGGCTGTCGTGTCGGGGCCGGATTCCGTGCGAAGGTTGGCCGGCTGTTCCCCGAGGAAGCAGAGCGCGCCAGCTTGCTGCATCTGCTGCTCGACGATTGGGTCGGTGCAACGCTGGTGTCCGGATACGCCACCCAGTACGCGGCGATCATCGAGGGCGTCGAAGAGAAGATGCCGCTGGGCATCGCCGACCGGATGGCCGGCATCTGCGCCGGTTTCGCACCTGACGCTTCGCTCATCGCGTACACCCGACGGCACGATGTCATCCCGACGGGCCGCGGCCCGTCGGCGCCGCCGCTGAACGGGCTACACGAAGTGGAGCCGCTCCGAGCGCGCGGGATGCGCAGGTACCGACGGCTGGATCTGGCGGAAGTCGACACCGGGTCGGCGCACTTCCAGGCCCACTTCCGCGACTCTCACATGGACGACGACTTGGTGGAGACGATCGTGCACGAGTACACGGTCGCCGGCACGCTTGACACCTCGAGGCGGGTAATCACCGAGGTGAACGCCGAAGTACGGGTGCTGCCCTGGCAGGAATGCCCGGGGGCGATCGGTAGTGCGTCCCGCATCCGCGGTATGACTCTCGCCGAGTTACGCGACCGCGTCCGCGGCGAATTCGTCGGCACCAGCACCTGCACCCACCTCAACGACACGTTGCGCGCGATCGCCGACCTGGACGCCCTGTTAGATAGCCGGTAACAGGTCGACGATCTCGTCTTCGACGCCTCGAAGGTCTGCAAGATCCGCGTGGGGGTGCGGCAATCGATCTCAGGCGGGCAGTGGTGCACCGCACTGCAGCGCGCCGTTGTTGGGGTCGGCATTCCCGGGCGCCGGTTTGACCACCTGGTCGGTCTGGGTGAAAACGTTGTCGTCGACGTCGATCTCGCAGTGCACGTTCGCCGAATACGGGAAGCGAAGCACTATCCGCATGCCGGCCTGCTGCGGGTCGGGCAGCACCGTGTTGGCCTCGAATGCGTTGCCGGGCATGGACGGAAGGTTGGTGGTGTTCGTCTGACCGCCGTTGATGATGAAGGTGGCCTGACTGCCGGTCGTCAGCGCGTCGATGCGGGCACGGTAGGTGATGTTGTGCAGGTCCGCCCGCGCGGTCGCCGGACTCAGTTGGGAGCCAACGGCGATGATCGTCACCGCGATGATGGGCAGCAGCCTGCGGCCGGTGCAGCTCATAGTTGCTGACATTACCCGCTCTCCCGCACCACGTCGCCGGCGTCCTTATCGGTGCGGACGCCGAGGTAACGCGGATGGCGCAGCTTCCCGTCACGGGTCCACTCGGTGAAACCGATCTGCACCACCAGTTCGGGGCGCGCCCAATGGGCGCCGGCTTGGCGCACCAGGCCACGGGTGAAGGGCGGCGTCTCCCGCGGGATCGCCGACAGCCGCTCGTGCAGGCGGTGCAGCGTGGCCTCGTCGAAGCCCGTCCCCACTTTGCCGGCGTAGACGAAGTCGCGGCCCTGGTAATAGCCCAGCAGCAGCGCGCCCAATTCGACCCGGCTGCCCTTGGGGCTGGTGTAGCCGCCCACCACGAATTCCTGGTCGCGCACGCACTTGAACTTCAGCCAATTCTTCGAGCGGCCGCCGTCGTAGGTCGATTCGGCCAGCTTGGCGATCACCCCCTCGTCGCCGCGCTCGCAGGCCGCGCGGTAGGCGGCCAGGCCTTCGGCAACCCGGTGTGGGGTGTAGCGCAGTGGACCGCCGAATTCAATCACGTTGCGTAGCAGCCGCTTCCGCCACATCAGCGGCGCGCCGACCGTCGACTTGCCGTCGAGGTGCAGCAGGTCGAAGACGTAATAGAAGACGCGGACCGGCGATGCCCGGGCGACCTCCGGGTCGGTGATGCCCAGGCGGCCCTGCAGCCGGGCGAAGCTGGTGCGGCGGCCTTCAAATGCCACCACCTCGCCGTCCAGCACGAAGCGGGTGGAGTGCTGAGCCGCGAGCGCGTCGACCAGTTCCGGGTAGGTCCCGTTGAGCGGCTGGCGATTTCGCGACAGCAGCCGCACCCGGGCGCCGTCACGGAACGCTAGGCAGCGCATCCCGTCGAACTTGCGCTCGAAGACCCACCGCGGATCGGAGAACCGCTTGTCGGTCAGGGTGGCCAGCGTGGGAGATCGCCAGTCGGGCACCGGCTCGTCGTGCAGCAGGCTTCGAACGTCCTCGGGCAAACCCCATTCCGGAGCAGCCATGTTCCGTCCTTGCGTCGCGCATCCCGCTGATCAGGTATTCAGACCGCGTACTTGGGTCGAAAGACCCTGTTCTCGATCGGTCGATGCGATCGAACATACAGCAGCAACCAGTCGATATTGGGGGTCCGAATGCCCACCGGCAGCGCACTACGTGCAGAGCCACCAATTCGGCGTCACGAAACGTCGTTCACCTATGACGCCTTCCTGTCCTACAGCCACCAGGACGGCGAGGCCGTGGCCGGCATCCAGAAGGGCTTGCACCACATCGGTCGTCGCGTCGGCCAGTTGAACGCGTTGCGGGTGTTTCGGGACAGCACCGAACTGGCCGCCAATCCGAACCTGTGGGGCAAGGTCAGCAACGCGATGGACCAATCGCGCTATCTGATCGTGGTGCTTTCGTCGTCGGCGGCAGGCTCTCACTGGGTGAACCAGGAGGTCGCCTACTGGTTGGAGCGACGCGGTCCCGACCAGCTGTTGGTCGTAGTGGTGGAGGGCCACCTGTGCTGGGACGGCGACAACCGCCGGTTCGATCCCGCCCGGTCGGATGTCGCGTTGCCGGTACTGACCGCTCCTGGGGTGCTGCCCGCGGAACCGCTTTATGTCGACATCAGCGGCGACGCGCCATGGGATCCGCACGGGCACGCCTTCCGGGACAAGGTCACCGATCTGGCCGCCCCCATCCACGGGAAGTCCAAGTATGAGCTGGCCAGCGACGACCTCCGTGAACAGCGGCGCTTCCGGCGCTTTCGCCGAGCGGCCATCGCGGGACTGGTTTTCCTCACCATCCTGGCGGTGGTGGCGGCGTCAATCGCGGTCGTGAAGCAACAAGAAGCGAATCACCAACGACAAGAAGCCCTACTTCAGCGCAATCAGGCGATAGCCCAACGCAACCAAGCGATAGCACTCAAATTGACCTCGCAAGGACAAGCCATGCTTGCCGGTGTCGAAGGTGGCGGTGATGTGCGGGCGCTGCAGCAGATCCTGGCCGCGCCGCACATCTCGCCGAATGCCGACACCGGCGCGCTGTTCACCGGGGTGGTCGCGCAGCGGAGCACTGCCAAGATCATCCAGACTCCCGGCTTTGTGATCAGTGTGGCGTTCAGCCCGGATGGGCGGCGCATCGTCTCCGGCAGCCGCGATAAGACGCTGCGGTTGTGGGACGCCGGCACGGGCGCGCCGATCGGCGCGCCGCTGACCGGGCACACCGGCGGGGTGTTGAGTGTGGCGTTCAGCCCCGATGGGCGGCGCATCGCCTCCGGCGGCGGCGACGGCACAGTGCGGTTGTGGGATGCCGGTGCCGGCCAGCCGATCGGCGTCCCCCTGGTCGGCCACACCGACGCGGCGCGAAGTGTGGCGTTCAGTCCGGATGGGCGGCGCATCGTCTCCGGCGGTGACGACCGCACGCTGCGAATGTGGGACGCCGATACCGGCGCACCGATCGGCGCACCCCTGCTCGGCCACACGGACAAGGTGAACAGCGTGGCGTTCAGTCCGGACGGGCGGCGCATCGTCTCCGGCAGCGACGACGAGACGCTGCGGTTGTGGGATGCCGGCACCGGCGCGCCGGCCGGCGCGCCGCTGAGAGGCCACACCAGCACGGTGGAGTCTGTGGCGTTCAGCCCGGATGGGCGGCGCATCGTCTCCGGCAGCCTCGACACCACGGTGCGGTTGTGGGACGCCGGCACCGGCGCGCCGGTCGGCGCGCCGCTGAGAGGCCACACCAGCCCGGTGGAGTCTGTGGCGTTCAGTCCGGATGGGCGGCGCGTCGTCTCCGGGA
Organism: Mycobacterium sp. E2238; assembly: GCF_001672665.1. Lineage (NCBI taxonomy): Bacteria > Bacillati > Actinomycetota > Actinomycetes > Mycobacteriales > Mycobacteriaceae > Mycobacterium > Mycobacterium sp. E2238. Next base: position 42,949 of record NZ_LZKF01000258.1, read on the forward strand.
GCTGGGACGATACGTTGCGCGTGTGGGATGCCGGCACGGGTGCGCCGATCGGCAGGCCACTGGCCGGCCACACCGCATACGTGTGGAGCGTGGCGTTCAGCCCGGATGGGCGGCGCATCGTCTCCGGCAGCCTCGACACCACTCTGCGGTTATGGGATCCAGACGCGGAGCAGTCCATGACCGGCCACACGGACGTGGTGACCAGCGTGGCGTTCAGCCCGGACGGGCGCCGCATCGCGTCCGGCAGCTGGGATAAGACGCTCCGGTTGTGGGACGCCGGCACCGGCCAGCCGATCGGCGCCCCCCTGACCGGACACACCGACGCGGTGGGGAGCGTGGCGTTCAGCCCGGACGGGCGGCGCATCGTCTCCGGGGGTTGGGACAACACGCTGCGGTTGTGGGACGCCGGCACCGGCCAGCCGATCGGCGCCCCGCTGACCGGCCACACCGACTGGGTGCGGAGCGTCGCGTTTAGCCCCGATGGGCAGCGCATCGTCTCCGGCGGCGACGACGAGACGGTGCGGTTGTGGGATGCGGCCACTGGCCAGCCGATCGGCGCCCCGCTGACCGGACACACCGGCGCAGTAGAAGGTGTGGCGTTTAGCCCAGATGGGCGGCGCGTCGTCTCCGGCAGCCTCGACACCACGCTGCGATTGTGGGATGCCGGCACCGGCCAGCCGATCGGCGCCCCGCTGACCGGCCACACCGGCTTGGTGAGAACTGTGGCGTTCAGCCCGGATGGGCAGCGCATCGTGTCCGGCGGCTCCGACACCTCGCTGCGGTTATGGGATGCCGGCACCGGCAAGCTCATTGGCACGCCGCTGACCGGACACACCGACATGGTGTGGAGCGTGGCGTTCAGCCCGGATGGGCAGCGCATCGTGTCCGGCAGTCAAGACAAGACGCTGCGGTTGTGGAACGCGGCCACCGGCAAGCCCATCGGCGCCCCGCTGACCGGCCACACCGACGCGGTGTTCGGTGTGGCGTTCAGCCCGGATGGGCAGCGCATTGCCTCCGGCAGCCACGACAAGACGTTGCGGCTGTGGCCCGCACCGCCCGAGGCGGACTGGTCCTCGCTGCTATGTGGCAAGCTCGCGGCGAACATGAGCCACCGGCAGTGGAACGACTGGGTCTCACCCGATGTCCCCTACATCACGGTCTGCCCCGGCCTCCCGGTCACGCCGGACTAGCCGCTCCTCGAGCGGGTGGCTAGCGACCCTCGGCCGCGTCGTGCAGCAGATACCGGGCTTCCACCGCGCGGATGAGTTCGTGCCGGATGTGTTCCACGTCGGCGGCGCGCCGGGCAAGTACCTCGTCCTCCCAGGCCGCGACCTGCTTTGCCAAGTCCCTGTCGGTAATGGTCGAGTCCAGCCAGCGTGAGAAATCCCCGCGTTCGAGATGGTATTGCAGCGCTCGGTAATCGATATGACTTATCGCAGAACGGAATTCATGCATCGTTGCGGCCGGCCGGACCGGCCTTCCATTGATCGTGTGGAAGTAGAACCGGCGCTCGTCCGGCAGCCGGACATCGGCGTATTTGTGGCGGTGCCTTACGTGGCCGGTCTGGCGGTCGGCGATTGTGAACGCGCGAGACGGGCCGCCGCCGAAACTGACCGTGGCTCGGCGCACCGGGGGCAGGGTTGCCGCGTCGGCGCTGGCGGTGAGGGTGAGCACCACGTCGCTGTTGTCGATCTCCTGGGCGGGCAGTGCGGCCGGCGCGAACGACGACAACACGTAGCCGCCGCGTCGCGCCCAGCGTGCTTCCTCGTCCGTGCCGAGCAGGTGCGCCTCGTCGTAGATCACCCAGTGCGGGAATCCGTGTTGTTCGCGGTGCGCCTCGGCGGTCGACCGCAGCAGGTGCAAATACTCGGCCTTTTCGGGCTCGGCGATCCCGGACATGTCCACCACCACGCTGGAACGCGGGCTGAGGCCGTTGACCAGTTCGGTGGGTTCGGGAAGGTGGTGGCGGCCATCGATCACCTCGACCCCGCTGAGCTCCCGTAATTGCACGTGGTCGCCTTCGGGATCGATGACCAGGACGCAATAGCCGGCAGAGATCCATCGCTCCGCCAGGAGGCCGGCGAGATAGCTTTTCCCCGACGCGGCGGGGCCGGTCACGAGGATGCGGCCCTGGCTCCCCGGCACCCGGGTAGGGGTGTGGTCGTCGAAGGTGCCGATGTCGACCCACCGGCGTGGCGGGCACCAGCGTTGCGCCCCACTCAAATACGGTCCGGTCAGCAACTCGACGACGCCGGCGCCGTCCGGTTCGTCGAGCACGAGGTCGGCCCGCCGGCGCACGGACGAGATGGCATTGGCCACCGCTGCCCCGATCTCCGCGATGCCGAAAAGCGACAAGTCGTTCTCCGCATCTCCGATCGCGACGGTGTTGTGGGGCGACAGATTCAGTCCGGCCAGGACCGCACGTAAGCCGGTGCCTTTGGTGACACCGGCCGGCAGCACCATGAGTGCGGACCGGTTCCGAATGACTTGGCAGTCCAGCTCTAGTTCGCCGATCACCTCCACGACGGTCGCGGCATGCTCACCGTCGGTGGCCACCATGACCTCGCCCCGGCGGGACGGCACCCACCGTTCACCGAGCGCACCGTCGAGGCTGCTGTCCACCGGCTCGGCCAACCTGCAGGTGTGTCCCTTGACCACCATCACGGCGCCGTTTTCCAGTACCAGCGCATCGAAGTGGTCGGCGATGTGGGGGAATTCCGCCTGCAGCTCCGTTCCGATGCGGCCGGTGACCAGTATGGCGGTCAAGCCATTGCGCCGGGCACCGTAGATGGCGTCCAGCGTTTGAGGTGACAGCTGCCCGTCGGAGGTCAGCGTGCCGTCGAGGTCGACCGCTATCACTTGGAAAAAGGTCACGGGTTCCTCGAATCCGTTCGCATGACGGACTTATGCGGTGTGGCTTGGCACTGCCGAAATTAGGGCCGCGGGCGCGCCGGGGGTAGGGCCGTTAGACCTTGGTTCGAACGTCGCCGCGGCTTACCGCTGGCGCCAGGTGAGCTCCATCCCGTGGCCGGTCAGCCAGCGGGACAGGTCATAACCGTTGCGGGCCAGGCCCGCTACGGCGTCCACGGCGCGCCGCACCGCCCGCTCGGCGACCTCGGGGGCCAGCAAGCCGTGGCGGACCGCATCCAGCAACTCGTCGACGTCGGTCAGGTCCGCGCCGTCGCCGGTGCGGACCTCGATGTCGAGGTAGTGATCTTCGGAACGCCAGACGTCGCGGCCGGGCGTGTATTCGCCGACGTCGAGGTAGTAGTCGTGGTCGCGTTCATGGCCGGGGTTGAAGTGAAAGACCGTGGCGCGCAAGCCGAGCGACGGCAGCAGCCACGACTCGAGGTAGTGGAACTGGGCGCGGCCGGGGGTGGGCCGGGCCACGTAGAGGCCCCACGGACGCACCGCATAGTCGTCCACGGTCCGCACGATGCCTTTGGGATCGGTGTTGGTGCGGGCGATGAGGTCGAACGTCTCGTGCTTCGGCGGATGGATGCTGCAACTCTAACGCCGAAGGCGGATTCTCCACCGCACAAAACCGGCATAGAACAGCGACAACGCCGCGAGCATGCCCATGTCGAGCAGCCAGACCTTCGACGTGTGCTGCCAGAACCGGTCCTGGGACAGCAGCGAATCGGGCACCAGGTGCCGCAGATCGACCGTCGATGCCGCCGCGGCGTAGCCCCACCGCGCGGGCATCCCGAAGGACAGCTGGTCCAGCCCGAGGCGGCCGGTCACGGGAACCATTCCGCCGCACAGCACCAGCTGGGCCATGACGGTCACCACGAACAGCGGCATGATCTGCTCGCTGGAGCGGACCAGCGACGAAATCGCGAGGCCGAGAATCGCCGAGGCCACACAGGTCGCCGCGACGGTGGCGAACAGTTCGACGGTCGCCCCGAGGGTGGAATGGCCGAGCAGGACGGCGCCGCGCGCCGGCGCGCTCTTGCCGATCACCACGATCGCGGTGATGATCGCCGACTGCAGGACCGCGAACCCGCAGTACACGGCGGTCTTCGCGAGCAGGTAGGCCGTGGTCGACAGCCCGACCGCTTGCTCGCGCTGAAAGATGGGGCGTTCGCCGACCAGGTCGCGGATCGTCAGCGCGGTACCCATGAACGCCGCGGCCGGCATCAGCAGGGCCAGGATCTGCGCCGCCTCGTCGGGCGTCCCGGCGTTCGCGCCGGGCAGATGGAATCCGTTGCCGCCGGGAACGGTCAGAGACAGCGAGCCCAGGATGAACGGCAACAACGCCAGGAAGACGAAGTACGCTCGGTCGGCGACCACCAGGCGGATCTGCCGGCGGGCGACCGTCGAAATCTGGCGCCGCACACTGGTATGCACCGGTTCGCCCAGGGTGCCGGGCTCATCGGCCCTGTCCGGCACCAGTTTCTGCGGCCGCTTCTCGGCGTCACGTTGCTCCACGAAGCGCCGGTTGGCCTCATCGGGGTCGGCGCCCACCTTCGTGAAGATCTTCGCCCAGTTGGTGGTTCCCATGGCCTCGCCGATCTGATCCGGCGGGCCGCAGTAGGCCGTCTTGCCGCCCGGGGCCACCAGCAGCAGCTGATCGCAGGTCTCCAGGTAGGACAGCATGTGCGTTACGACAATCACCACGCGGCCGGCGTCGGCCAGCTGCCGCAGCATCATCATGACCTGGTGGTCGAGCGCCGGGTCGAGGCCGGAGGTCGGCTCGTCGAGGATCAACAGCGACGGGCCGGTGAGCAGCTCGAGCGCCACCGAGGCGCGCTTGCGCTGACCGCCGGACAGCTTGTCCACCCGGGTTTCGGCGTGTTTGGTCAGGTCGAGCTCTTCGAGGACCTGAGCGACGATTTTCGCCCGGTCGGATTTGCTGGTGTCGGGCGGTAGGCGCAGTTCGGCGGCGTAGCCGAGGGCCTGGTTGATGGTCAGCTGCCGGTGCACCACGTCGTCCTGCGGGACCATGCCGATGCGGCTGCGCAACGACGCGTACTCGGCGTGAATGTCGTGGCCCTCGAACGTAACCGAGCCGGAGCTGGGCGTGGTGTAGCCGGCGATGAGCCTGGCCAGGGTGCTCTTTCCGGCCCCCGATCCGCCGATGACGGCGGTCAGCGTGCCCGGGCGTGCGACCAGTGAGATGTCGTCCAGCAGTTGTTTGCCGTTGTCGACGACGTAGCGGACGTTGCGCACCTCCAGGCCGCCGGTGCGCGTCGCGGCCTCGCTGCGTGGGGTAAGGGTGCCGTCGCGAAAAACCAGGTCGACGTTGCCGATGGTGACGACGTCGTCGTCGGACAGGATCGCCGACCCGACGCGGGTGCCGTTGACGAACGTTCCGTTGATGCTGTTGTCCCGGATTTCGGTGCCGAGCGGCGTCCGCACCAACGTCGCGTGCCGGCGTGAGGCCAACACGTCGGAGACCACGATGTCGTTCTCCGCGGCGCGCCCGATCGTCATGGCGCCCGGGCTGCCCGCGGCGGCCGACGAGCGCGGTGAAAGCAACTTCACAAACCGCGTAGCGAGGTTCGACACGTCGGCCGTCTTGGCGTCGATCACGGTGAGTTCGGCCGGCGGCGTCGCGACCGGCTGAGGCGCCGGGGCGTGCACGACGGTCAGCTCGTCGGGTGGTGTGCCGCGCGGCACGTTCGGGGGCGGCGGTGGCGCCTGGCGTGGCGGCGAAATCGGCTGCCTGTGCGGCGAATTCGGCGATCCCGCCGGCCTGGGCGGCAGCGGTCGCGGCCGGAGCGGCGGCCGCGTGGGATTCGTCCGCTCGGGAAGCGCCGACCACGCCAGCGTCGGCGGACCGGCCTCGGGGCTCGGCCGCGTCCTGCCCGGCCGGTTGGTGTAGCCCTGCTGCGGTCCGACGGCGAACGTCAGCCGGGGTCCCCGCGGATTGCCGACGTGAATGCTCTGGCCGTCGTGGATGTCGATGACCGGCATCCGGTAGCCGTTGAGATAGGTGCCGTTCAGCGACCCGTTGTCTATTGCCAGCCAGCGGCCCTGGTCGAAACGCAGGATCAGGTGTGCACGCGAGATCCGTGGATCGGCGATCCGCACGTCGGCCTCGACGTCGCGGCCGATGACCACCTCGTGACCGGCCGCGAACGATCGTTGGGACCCGTCGTGCCTAATCGTCAGAATGGGCGGGGCGGGTCGAGTCACCACTCAAGTATCGGTGCGCCCGGTGAGTGGTCTCTATTGGGATCGCCTGTGATTTCGCTATGTTTCGATGCCACCACTCATAACCGGTTCATAGCTTGCGGAGACGAATGCCCCACCGCGATCCGGCATGATCTAGACGTAAGGGGGTGCAGGCCCAATCGCGAAGCCCTGATGGGCGAAGGACGAGGGGGCGAAGCCATAGATGGATGAACACAAGGGGACTACCCGGCGCATCGGCGCCGGGCGGCGGCTGCTGAGCAACCCGCGTCAGGCCGGTGCGGCGGTGCGCGCGGGTTTTCAGTCGCTGCCCGCGGTGACGATCTCACATTTGTTCCGCCGCGTTCCTCCGGTCAGCTCGACCCCGAGCGTCGAGCCCGGGGCCGCGCGGCAGGCCGACGGGTCCCGCCCGTCGATAACCGGCGGGGCACCGTTCGCGGGCTACACGATCCTGCGACAGCTGGGCGCCGGGGGCATGGCCGAGGTGTATCTGGCACTGCACCCCCGGTTGCCGCGTCGCGACGTGATCAAGGTGCTGGCGGAGGCGGTCACGGCCGATCCCGAATTCCGCGAAAGGTTCAACCGCGAGGCCGACCTCGCCGCGACGCTGTGGCATCCCCACATCGTCGGCGTGCACGACCGCGGCGAATTCAACGGCCACCTCTGGATTTCCATGGACTACGTCGAGGGCACCGACGCCTCCCGGCTGGTGAAAGAGCGCTATCACGACGGGATGCCGATCCGGGAGGTGTGCGGCATCGTCCAGGCCGTCGCGGGCGCCCTCGACTACGCCCACGACCGCGGGCTGCTGCACCGCGACGTCAAACCGGCCAACATCCTGCTCACCCATCCGGAAGACGGGGAACGCCGAATCCTGTTGGCGGACTTCGGTGTCGCGCGTCACCTGGGCGACATCAGCGGGATCACCGAGACCAACGTCGCGGTGGGGACGGTGGCCTATGCCGCCCCGGAACAGTTGACGGGATCCAACATCGACGGGCGAGCGGACCAATACGCCTTGGCCGCAACGGCTTTCCATCTACTCACCGGCACGCCGCCGTTTCAGCACTCGAATCCGATCGCGGTGATCAGCCAGCACCTGCACGAGGAGCCGCCCCGGCTCAGCGATTACCGCCCGGAGCTGGCGCATCTCGATGAGGTGTTCCGCCGGGCCCTGGCCAAGCGGCCCGGGGACAGGTTCGAGCGGTGCCGCGCGTTTGCCGCCGCCGTCAGCGAGCGGTCTGACGACGTCGCGGAAGTCGGTCCCCGAACCGCGGCGTTGACGGCCGGGCAGCGCGGCCCGCGCGCCATCGCGGCGGCGATGAACCACCGGTTCTCCGCACGGGCGCGGTGGGCGGTCGGGCTGGTGTGCGCGATGCTCATCGCCGTGGCAGCCACCTGGTCGGTGCTGTACTCGTTCGAGCCCGATACCCCGCCGGGCAACCCGGCCCTCGCGTCGAAGCCGTCCGTCCCCGCGCCGAGTGCCGCGCCGGCCGGCCCCGGCGGACCGGTGCTCAACGGGAGCTACAAACTGGACTACGACCAGAGCAAGCGGACCACCAACGGCGTCGCCATCCGCCACGACGGCCCGGCCACCGGCTGGTGGGCCTTCCGTTCGGCGTGCACCGCCAGCGGATGCGCGGCCACCGGGACCCGGCTGGACAACGCCACCCACCAAACGGCCGACGGGGGCAAGACGGACACGCTGCACTTCGTAGGCGGCTACTGGCAGGGCGCCCCCCAGCAGGACCGGCTGAGCTGCACCCAACCCAACAGCCAGATCGGGGCCACCCAGCAGGAGACCCTGGCCTGGTCGCTGGCGCCCCAGGCCGACGGCACCCTGCGCGGCACCGTGACCGAGACCGTGCTCAGCAACGAGTGCGGCGCCCAGGGCGCGGTGGTGCGGGTGCCGGTGGTGGCGACCCGGGTCGGTGACGTGCCGGCCGGCGTGAACCTGAGCGACCCCGCCCAGGCCATCAGCACCTCGACGGCCGCGTCGGCACCGGCGCCGCCCGTGCTCGGCGGGTTGTGCGGCGACACCGGCAAGCTGGCCTACGACCCCACCAACAGCGAGCAGATCGTGTGCGAGGGCAACAGCTGGGCCAAGGCGCCGATCACCATGGGCGTGCACGCCTCAGGCAGCTCGTGCGACCGTCCCGGCACTTCGGTGTTCGCGATGACCACCTCGAACGACGGCTATCTGCTGCAGTGCGACCCCGTCACCCGGACCTGGACGCGTCCCGCGGGGTAGCGGCTGTCCGCGCCAATGGGCGATTCTCGGATTTGATATCGCCCGCGCTATCGAGTTCGGGAATCGTCTTGTCCTTCCAACTCGGTGACCCATGTGACGGATGTGGCTGCGCTCGGCCGGCACGGGACACTTGTCGGTGGACGGTTCTACCCTGGTGGCATGGCTTTCGCCACGGAACATCCGGTACTCGCCCATTCGGAATACCGCGCGGTCGACGAGGTCGTGCGCGTCGGCGGCCACTTCGAGGTGGTCAGCCCGCACGCGCCCGCCGGTGACCAGCCGGCCGCCATCGACGAGCTGGAACGCCGCATCAGGGCGGGGGAGCGCGACGTTGTGCTGCTCGGCGCCACCGGCACGGGGAAGTCGGCCACCACGGCGTGGCTCATCGAGCGGCTGCAGCGGCCCACGCTGGTCATGGCGCCGAACAAGACGCTGGCCGCCCAGCTGGCCAATGAACTGCGAGAGATGTTGCCGCACAACGCGGTTGAGTACTTCGTCTCGTACTACGACTACTACCAGCCCGAGGCGTACATCGCGCAGACCGACACCTACATCGAGAAGGACAGCTCGATCAACGACGACGTGGAGCGGCTGAGGCACTCCGCGACGTCGTCGCTGCTGTCGCGGCGCGACGTCGTCGTGGTGGCCTCGGTGTCGTGCATCTACGGCCTGGGCACGCCCCAGTCGTATCTGGACCGCTCCGTGGAACTGCGCGTGGGCACCGAGGTGCCCCGCGACGCGCTGCTGCGGTTGCTGGTCGACGTGCAGTACACCCGCAACGACCTGTCCTTCACCCGCGGCTCCTTCCGGGTGCGCGGCGACACCGTCGAGATCATCCCGTCCTACGAGGAGCTGGCGGTGCGCATCGAGTTCTTCGGAGACGAGGTCGAGGCGCTGTACTACCTGCACCCGCTGACCGGCGACGTGATCCGGCAGGTCGACTCGCTGCGGATCTTCCCGGCGACGCACTACGTCGCCGGGCCGGAGCGGATGGCCCACGCGATCTCCACGATCGAGGAGGAGCTGGCGGCGCGGCTGGCCGAGCTGGAGGGCCAGGGCAAGCTGCTGGAGGCGCAGCGGCTGCGGATGCGCACCAACTACGACATCGAGATGATGCGTCAGGTCGGCTTCTGCTCGGGCATCGAGAACTACTCGCGGCACATCGACGGCCGCGGACCGGGCTCGCCGCCGGCGACCCTGCTGGACTACTTCCCGGACGACTTTCTGCTCGTCATCGACGAGTCGCACGTCACGGTGCCGCAGATCGGCGGCATGTACGAGGGCGACATGTCCCGCAAGCGCAACCTGGTCGAATATGGCTTCCGGCTGCCGTCGGCGTGCGATAACCGGCCGCTGACGTGGGAGGAGTTCGCCGACCGGATCGGGCAGACGGTGTACCTGTCGGCCACCCCCGGCCCGTACGAACTCAGCCAGGCCGGCGGCGAGTTCGTCGAGCAGGTGATCCGGCCGACCGGATTGGTGGACCCGAAGGTGGTGGTCAAGCCGACCAAGGGACAGATCGATGACCTGATCGGGGAGATCCGCAAGCGCACCGAGGCCGACGAGCGGGTGCTGGTCACGACGCTGACCAAGAAGATGGCCGAAGACCTGACCGACTACCTGCTGGAGATGGGCATCCGGGTGCGCTACCTGCACTCCGAGGTCGACACCCTGCGCCGGGTGGAACTCCTGCGCCAGCTGCGGCTGGGCGACTACGACGTCCTCGTCGGCATCAACCTGCTCCGCGAGGGTCTGGACCTCCCCGAGGTGTCGTTGGTGGCGATCCTGGACGCCGACAAGGAAGGCTTCCTGCGGTCCTCGCGCAGCCTGATCCAGACCATCGGCCGGGCCGCCCGCAACGTCTCCGGCGAAGTGCACATGTACGCGGATTCCATCACGGACTCGATGAAGGAGGCGATCGACGAGACCGAACGGCGGCGGGCAAAGCAGATTGCCTACAACGAGGCCCACGGCATCGACCCGCAGCCGCTGCGCAAGAAAATCGCCGACATCCTCGACCAGGTCTATCGCGAGGCCGCTGATACTGGGGCCACCGAGGTGGGGATCGGCGGCTCCGGACGCAACTCCTCCCGGGGGCGGCGCGCCCAGGGCGAGCCGGGCCGCGCCGTCAGCGCCGGCGTGTTCGAGGGCCGCGACACGGCCAGCATGCCGCGCGCCGAACTGGCCGACCTGATCAAGGACCTCACCGAGCAGATGATGGCCGCAGCGCGGGACTTGCAGTTCGAGCTGGCCGCGCGCTTCCGCGACGAGATCGCCGACCTCAAGAAGGAACTGCGGGGGATGGACGCCGCCGGCCTGAAATGAGTTTGCTGGCAGCGGATCTCGGATCGTCACTCTCGCGACACCCCATACGGTAGAGGGGTGACCGACACCGCGACCGTCACCGGCGGCTGGGATCAGCTGCTGGGAGCCAGGTATTTGAGGACTTCCATCCTGCTGGCCGGCGGAGTGGCCCTGTACGCCACCAACGAGTTCCTGACCACCAGCTTGTTGCCGAACACCATCGCCGAAATCGGCGGCAGCCGGCTCTACGCCTGGGTGACGACTTTGTACCTGGTCGGGTCGGTGGTGGCCGCGGCGATGGTCAATCCGATGCTGCTGCGCGCGGGGGCGCGCTCGTCGTACCTGACCGGACTCGCCGTGTTCGGTGTCTCCAGCCTGGTTTGCGCGGCGGCGCCGAACATGCAGGTTTTGATAGCTGGGCGTGCCCTGCAGGGCGTGGCCGGTGGGCTGCTGGCCGGCCTCGGGTACGCCGTGATCAATTCCGCCCTGCCGCGCGTGCTGTGGACTCGTGGCTCGGCACTGGTGTCGGCGATGTGGGGCGTGGCGACGGTGGTCGGCCCCACGACGGGTGGCCTGTTCGCCCAGCTCGGCCTGTGGCGCTGGGCCTTCGTGGCGATGGCGGTGCTCACGGGCCTGATGGCCATGTTGGTGCCGGTCGCGCTGGCCCGCGTCGAGCCCAGCACCGCCATCCCGTCGAAGAAGGTGCCGGTGCGGTCGCTGCTGCTGATCGGTGCGGCGGCACTGGCGGTCAGCGTCGCCCAGATTCCACACAACACGCTGGCGACGTTCGCGTTGCTCGCCGCAGGCATCGCGCTGGTGGGGGTGTTCGTGGTCGTCGACTGGCGGACGCACGCGGCGATATTGCCGCCCAGCGTGTTCGGTCCGGGGCCGTTGAAGTGGATCTACCTGACCATGGGCGCGCTGATGGGCGCCGCGATGGTGAACACCTACGTGCCGCTGTTCGGGCAGCGGTTGGCGCATCTGACTCCGATCGCGGCCGGGTTCCTGGGAGCCGCGCTGGCGCTCGGCTGGACGGTGAGCGAGATCGTCAGCGCGTCGCTGGAGAGCCCGCGCACGATCAGGCTGGTGATCGTGGCGGCGCCGATCGTCGCCGCCTCCGGCCTGGCCCTGGCCGCGGTGGCACGGCGCGGCGACACGTCGCCCTGGACGGCCGCGCTGTGGGCCGTGGCGCTGCTGGTGGCCGGGACCGGGATCGGTATGGCCTGGCCGCATTTGTCGGCGCGCGCGATGGCCTCGGTCGACGATCCGGCCGAGGGCAGCGCCGCCTCCGCGGCCATCAACACCGTCCAGCTGATCTCCGCGGCGATCGCCGCCGGTTTGGCCGGGGTGGTGGTCAACACCGCCAAGGGCGGCGATGGGATGGCGGCGCACTGGCTGTTCACGGTGTTCACTGCGCTGAGCGCCGCCGGTGTGGCGGTCTCCTACCGCGCGACCCGCGGCGTGCGCGAGGCGCTGCCGATCGGCTAGCCCGCGCTGAGCTCAGTCGGGGTTGTCGTCGGTCTGCAAGACCGCGACCACACCGTCGACGTCGCCGAAGACTTGTCGTGCGTTCGCGATCTTGGCGCCCGACAACGTCATCGTCACCCGGACCTCGCCGTCGTCGATGTCGTGGGCATCCGCGTCGAGCTCGGTGAGCTGCCAGTTGCGCTGCCCGCAGATCCGCAACACCTCCCGCAGCATGCCGCGGCCGTTTTCGTAGATGATCTGCACCCGCACCGTGCCGCGCAGCTGGGCGGTCAGGCGGCCCTCGACCGCCTTGAACACCAGCGCACTGACGAAGTGCAGGGCCACGACGGCGATGGCGAGCAGCAGCAAGCCGGCGCCCACCGCCATGCCGACCGCGGCCGACTCCCAGACCGCGGCCGCCGTCGTGAGCCCGTGCACCGCGCCGCGCCGGGTGATGATGATGCCCGCGCCCAAAAAGCCGATGCCGGAAACGATTTGGGCCGCGACGCGAGACGGGTCCAGCACGATCGTGCCGCTCGACAGGACGTCGGCGAAGCCGTACTTACTGACCAGCATGATCAGCGCCGCCGAGGTCCCGACGATCGTCTGGGTGCGCAATCCGGCGCTCTTGCCCTGGATGGTGCGTTCCAGGCCGATGAGCGTGGTCAACCCGAAGGCGACGAACAGTTCGACGAGGTGGCGGACACCTTGTACGTTGCCGCCCAGCAGCGGCGCGGCCAGCCAACTCTGCATACCCGTTCAACTACCCAACAATTGGCGGTTCACGCCGTCGGCAAAGCGGCAATCACCGCGTGGACTTCACCACCTGCGAGTAATGGAACTGCCAACGTTCGACAATGCGGAAACCGAGATAACTCGGGAACCGATAAGCCGGGGCGCGCCCGAATGCAGGTCCCGGCGGCAATGACGGTCCGGATTGATGATCGGGCAACGACGTTTCTTTATTGGTAATTGTCCAGATCGCGGGGCATTTGTTGATTTTGGCCGTCGTCAGCCACACGGCGACGTGTCCGTCCCATAGCGACCCCACCTTCGGCCCGTAGGCGCCGCGTTCGACATCGATGAGTGACCGGAACGCCGCGGGCCGGGTGGCCAGCAGGGCGCGGATCGGCCCGGGCCGCCACGGCACGGTGTTGTCCACCAGCAGGCAGTCACCGGGCGCGGCGTGAGAGCTGATCAGATCGGCCACCTGGCTGTAGTCCCAGCCCTCCTTGGCGTACGGCCAGCGCTGGACGAACAGGTAGTTCGGTACCGCGGCGACGGCGCAGGCCAGCACCACTCCGGCGATGGGCCAGGGTTTGCGGGCGATCGTGACGATGCAAAGGGCAAGGACCACGGCCATCGCGGGCGTGGTGAAGATCAGATAACGCGGGTAGTAGATCGGCTCGCCGACGGCCGAATAGATGACCACGAGCGCGGTGGGGATGACCAGCCACGCCGAGCAGATGATCAGGAGCCGACGGGTGTCGCCGATGGGGGGCCGGACACCGGCCAGCCGGGCCGCGACCGCCGCCACGATGAGCACGGCGGACAGAATGGCGAACGGGACGCTGTGGTCGAAATACTGGCGCAGGATGATGTCGAACGCGTAATGCCAGCTGACCGGGTAAATCCAGTTGACCTGCCATACCTGCGCGTGGGCGAACACGATGAACGGCACCATGGCCGCGACCGCCACGGATGAGGTGATCGCCCACCGAATAACCGCGGATTTGCGCGCCTTCTCGGGCGCCAATAGCGGCACCATCACGGCGTACACCGGTACCAACAGCACCATGTTCAGATTGAGCAGAATCGCGAGCATCAAGGCCAGCGCGTAGCCAACCCACAATCGAAGTCCGTTGCGCCGGGCGGCGGCGACGAGCAATACGGTCAGCCAGGCCGCCGCCGCGGCCGCGAAGGCGTAGGGGCGCGCCTCCATGCCCGCCCAGGTGGTGCGCGGCAGGATGGCGAACATGACACCGGCGCACACCGCGACCGGACGTGTCGAAAACTGCCTGGTGAAGACGGTGACGCCCGCCGCGGCGGCGCCCGCCGCCACGGCGCTGGGCGCTCGCGACCAGAACTCAGTCGGCGGGAACAGCGCGAACCAACCGTGCATCAGCAGGTAATACAGCCCGTGCACGGCATCGATGTGGCCCAGCAGCCGCCACAGCTCCACCAGCGTCCGGCTCCCGGCGGCCGAGATCGTCGCCCCCTCGTCGAACCACAGGGAGGGCCTACACGCCCACGCGCCGCTGACCACGGCCGCGAACACGGCGATCGCCCACGGGTCGAGCAACCGCCCCGGCGAACGCGCCGGCGCGGGTTCTGCGACTCGGTCCGCGACGCGCTGCTCGACGGTGGGCATGGACATGATGCTTGTCACTGTAAAGCGCAATCGCGGGGCCGGCTCACAAATCGCGCCCCGCACATTAGCCCCAGGCGTCCGCATTCCGCGAAAAGCTGCGTTATGCAACGCTTTCCGCGTAGGGCCTGAGCATTTGATTGTTTTGCCATCGGCGATATTGTCCGCCCGCGCAGCGCAGCCCCGCAAATTATCGACACGCCGCGCCACGCGGTGTCGCTAATCTGTTCCCTCTGCAACGGGCAAACGCGATAGTGTCTTGGGTTGGCTGACCAACCGAAACTGGGAGGGTTAATGGGCGCCTATCAGACTGTGGTGGTGGGAACCGACGGCTCGGACTCGTCAATGCGTGCGGTGGACAAGGCGGCGCAGATCGCCGGGCCGGACGCCAGGCTGATCGTCGCTTCGGCGTACCTGCCCCAGCATGAGGACACCCGGGCCGCCGACGCGCTGCGCAACGAAAGCTACAAGGTGTCCGGCACCGCGCCGATCTACGCGATCCTGCAGGACGCGAAGGAGCGGGCGCACAAGGCCGGGGCCAAGAACGTCGAGGAGCGCCCGATCGAAGGCGCCCCGGTCGACGCGCTGGTCAAGCTGGCCGAGGACGAGAAGGCCGACCTGCTGGTGGTCGGAAACGTCGGACTCAGCACAATCGCGGGCCGGCTGCTCGGATCGGTGCCGGCCAACGTGTCGCGGCGCGCCAAGGTGGACGTGCTGATCGTCCATACCACGTCGTAGCGGGGGCCTACCAGCCCCGCTCGCGCCATTCGCCCAGGTGAGGGCGCTCGGCGCCGAGCACCGTGTCGTCGCCGTGGCCGGGGTAGATGACGGTGGAGTCGTCGTACACGTCGAACACCCGGGTGGTGACGTCGTCCAGTAGCTGCGCGAAATCGCCGGGCTGCCATGTCTTGCCGACGCCGCCCGGGAAGAGGCAGTCGCCGGTGAACAGCTGGGTGACCCCGCCCGTGGCGGGCCCGTCGAGGGCAAGCGCGATCGAGCCGGGCGTGTGCCCTCGCAGGTGGATGACCTCGAACTGCAGCTCGCCGATCCGCACGGTGTCGCCGCCCGCCAGCAAACGGTCCGGTTTGACCGGCAACGCCTCGGCGTCGATCTCGTTGGCGGCGGTCGGCGCCCCGGTGGCCGCGGCCACGGCCTCCAGCGCCTGCCAGTGGTCGAAGTGCTGATGGCTGGTCACGATCAGCGACACCTTGGGTGCGTTCTGCCGGATCAGCCCGATCAGGACGTCCGCGTCATTGGCGGCGTCGATCAACAACGTCTCCCCGGTCTCCGAACACGTCACCAGATACGCATTGTTGTCCATAGGGCCCACCGACACCTTTAGGATCGTGGCGCCGGGTAGGGTCCGGCGGGCCGCAGTACCAGGGTCGACGTGTCCGGTGTAGTTGTCGCTCACCTTGTCGGGGGCAGTCATAGCGGCCACGTTACTGGTCAAACGTTTCTTGTCGGTACGGGCACATAGCATGGAATGCGCCGTGCGCATTACCGGCCGCAGAACGTAAAAGATCCACTGAGAGAGGGCAGCGTGGCTGACCGCCTGATCGTCAAGGGCGCCCGCGAACACAACCTGCGGGGCGTCGACCTCGACCTACCGCGCGACGCGCTGATCGTCTTCACCGGGCTGTCGGGGTCGGGCAAATCGTCGCTGGCTTTCGACACGATTTTCGCCGAGGGCCAGCGCCGGTACGTCGAGTCGCTGTCCGCGTATGCCCGCCAGTTCCTGGGCCAGATGGATAAGCCGGACGTCGACTTCATCGAGGGTCTGTCCCCGGCGGTGTCGATCGACCAGAAGTCGACCAACCGCAACCCGAGATCGACCGTCGGGACGATCACCGAGGTGTACGACTACCTGCGGCTGCTCTACGCGCGCGCCGGCACGCCGCACTGCCCGGTGTGCGGCGAGCGGATTGCCCGCCAGACTCCCCAGCAAATCGTCGACCAGGTGCTGGCGATGCCGGAGGGCACCCGCTTCCTGGTGCTCGCGCCGGTGGTGCGCACCCGCAAGGGCGAGTTCGCCGACCTGTTCGAGAAGCTGAACGCGCAGGGCTACAGCCGGGTCCGGGTCGACGGCGTGGTGCACTCGCTGACCGACCCGCCCAAGCTGAAGAAGCAGGAGAAGCACGACATCGAGGTGGTGGTGGACCGCCTCACCGTCAAGGCGAGCGCCAAGCAGCGGCTCACCGATTCCGTGGAGACCGCGCTGAACCTGGCCGACGGCATCGTCGTGCTGGAGTTCGTCGATCACGAGCACGACGCGCACAACCGCGAGCAGCGGTTCTCCGAGAAGCTGGCGTGTCCCAACGGCCACGCCCTGGCGGTCGACGACCTGGAGCCGCGATCGTTCTCCTTCAACTCGCCGTACGGCGCCTGCCCCGAGTGCACCGGCCTGGGCATCCGCAAGGAGGTCGACCCCGACCTGGTGGTGCCCGATCCCGAACGCACGCTGGCCGAAGGTGCGGTCGCCCCTTGGTCGACGGGCCACACCGCGGAGTACTTCACCCGGATGATGGCCGGGCTCGGCGACGAGATGGGCTTCGACGTCGACACGCCCTGGCGCAAGCTGCCGGCCAAGGCGCGCAAGGCGATTCTCGAGGGCTCGGATCACCAGGTGCACGTGCGCTACCGCAACCGGTACGGCCGAACCCGTTCGTACTACGCCGATTTCGAGGGCGTGCTGGCGTTCCTGCAGCGCAAGATGGCGCAGACGGAATCCGAGCAGATGAAGGAACGCTACGAGGGCTTCATGCGCGACGTGCCCTGCCCGGAGTGCGAGGGCACCCGGCTCAAGCCGGAGATCCTGGCGGTGACGCTGTCCGCGGGGGACCGGGGCGCCAAGTCCATCGCCGAGGTCTCCGAGCTGTCGATCTCGGACTGCTCGGACTTCCTGAACGCGCTCACCCTGGGGCACCGGGAGCAGGCCATCGCCGGGCAGGTGCTCAAGGAGATCCAGTCTCGGCTCGGCTTTCTGCTCGACGTGGGGCTGGACTACCTGTCGCTGTCGCGCGCGGCGGCCACGCTGTCCGGCGGTGAGGCGCAACGCATCCGGTTGGCGACCCAGATCGGGTCCGGGCTGGTGGGCGTGCTCTACGTGCTCGACGAGCCGTCGATCGGGCTGCACCAGCGCGACAACCGTCGCCTCATCGAAACCCTCACACGGCTAAGGGATTTGGGCAATACGCTGATCGTCGTCGAGCACGACGAGGACACCATCGCCCACGCGGACTGGATCGTCGACATCGGGCCCCGGGCCGGCGAGCACGGCGGGCAGATCGTGCACAGCGGGACGTACGCCGAGTTGCTGGCCAACGAGGACTCGATCACCGGCGCCTTCCTGTCGGGCAAGGAGGCCATCGAGATGCCGGCGATCCGGCGTGCGATAGACCGCAAGCGTCAGCTCACCGTCGTCGGCGCCCGCGAGCACAACCTGCGTGGCATCGACGTCTCGTTCCCGCTCGGCGTGCTGACCTCGGTGACTGGCGTGTCCGGCTCCGGAAAGTCGACGCTGGTCAACGACATCCTGGCCACAGTGCTCGCCAACCGGCTGAACGGCGCCCGGCTCGTCCCTGGCCGGCACACCCGGGTGACGGGCCTGGACCACCTGGACAAGCTGGTGCGCGTCGACCAGTCGCCGATCGGGCGCACACCGCGGTCCAACCCGGCCACCTACACCGGCGTGTTCGACAAGATCCGCACCCTGTTCGCGGCCACCACGGAGGCCAAAGTCCGCGGCTACCAACCGGGCCGGTTCTCGTTCAACGTCAAGGGCGGCCGCTGCGAGGCGTGCACGGGCGACGGCACCATCAAGATCGAGATGAACTTCCTGCCGGATGTGTACGTGCCCTGCGAGGTCTGCCACGGCGCGCGCTACAACCGCGAAACCCTGGAAGTGCACTACAAGGGCAAGACCATCTCCGAGGTGCTGGACATGTCGATCGAGGAGGCGGCGGAGTTCTTCGAGCCGATCACCGGCATCCACCGGTACCTGCGCACGCTCGTCGACGTCGGCCTGGGCTATGTCCGGCTGGGCCAGCCCGCCCCGACGCTGTCCGGCGGTGAGGCGCAGCGCGTCAAGCTGGCCGCCGAACTGCAGAAGCGTTCGACGGGGCGCACCGTCTACATCCTCGACGAGCCCACCACCGGGCTGCATTTCGACGACATCCGCAAGCTGCTCACCGTGATCAACGGGCTGGTGGACAAGGGCAACACGGTCATCGTCATCGAGCACAACCTGGACGTGATCAAGACGTCGGACTGGATCGTCGACATGGGGCCCGAGGGTGGCGCCGAGGGCGGAACCGTTGTGGCCGAAGGCACCCCGGAGGACATCGCCGCCGTGCCGGAAAGCTACACCGGGAAGTTCCTCGCGGAGGTGATCGGCCGCGCCGCCCCGCCGCAGCGGCCGAAGCGGCGACGCAAAGCCACCGCCTGATTCTCAGCCGGCGATCTTGGTCGCCATTTGGTTGGCGATCAACCTCGCCTGGTTGATGACTCCGAGCCCGCACACGTCCACGTCGAAAACCACGTTGGACGCCGCTTCGAGGACGTGCTGGCACACCACCGGGCTGTTGGCCAACGTGTGCTGCAGGGCGATGTTGGGCGGATTGCCGCTGATCTGCCCGAAGGTCCATTGGAGTGACCCCTTCTCGCCGAGCTGGGTCACGGTCTTCCCGCCGCAGTCCCGCCATTGCGGCCATTGGTTGTTCACGAACCCCCGGGCCTGGTCCGCGGACGCGAAGATCACCGCCCCCTGGACCACGACGTTGGGCGGGTCGCTTTGCGGTTTCTTCATCACCTGGGCGAGCATCGCGGTGTAGCCGCTGCTCTTGTACGTCCGGGTTTGGAGACCGATGAACGCCCCGGTGCACTTGTCGTCGGACACGGTGCTGGTCGGGTCGGGGTCCGTCATCTCGCGCGTGCTGCCCTCGACGATGATCCCGGTGTTGCCGACCAGGGCGTTGATCTGGTCGACCGGAAGCAGGAGCGAATCCAGTTGTGCGGGACCCACTGTGGGGGCCGCGCTGGTGGTCGCCGCACTCGTGGTGGAGGGAGCCGCGGTGGTCGTCGTTGGGGAGGCGTCGGGCGGGGGATCACCGGACTTGCCGACCGCCAACCACACCCCGGTGCCGGCGATGACCGCGACGACGAGCGCGAGCGCGCCGATGACCAGCCCCAGCCTGCGCCGCGGGTGCGCGGGCGGCGGCCACGGCGCGCCGGGCGGGGCCGTGAACCACGCCGGAGGCGGCGGCGCGGGCTGGGCGGCAAACGGCTCAAAGCGCGGCGGCGGCGCGAAATGCCGGCTGTGCTGGATCAACTCGGTCGCCTCGCGTTGGTCCGGCGTGCTCAGCGCGTGCAGGGCCGCCTTCGCCAGATCACCCGCGGTCGGGTAGCGGTCGTTCGGGTCCTTGGCCATCCCGCGGGCGACGACCTCGTCGAACGCCGCCGGGACGGCGGGATTGCGTTGGCTGGGGCGCGGGATCGGCTCCACCAGGTGTGCGGCCATCAGGCTGCTGAGGCTGGTGGCCTGGAAAGGTGTTGTCCCCGTGAGGCATTCGAAAAGCAGGCAGGCGAGAGCGTAGATGTCGACGCGGTAGGTCGGGTCGTCGTTGCCGAATCGCTCGGGGGCCATGTAGTTCCAGCTGCCAATGGCGGCACCGGTTTTCGTCATCCTGGTCGCCCGCTGATCGGTGGCCGCCGCGGCGATGCCGAAGTCGACCAGGTAGGCGAAGTCGCCCTCGGTGAGCAGGATGTTCTCGGGTTTTATGTCGCGATGAATGACCCCGGCGCGGTGCGCGGCGTCGAGCGCGGAGGCGACCTGTTCGACGATCGCGACCGCGCGGGGTGGTGGTAGCGGCCCGGTGCGGCTCAGCTCCGTGCCCACGTGACGCCCTTCGATCAGGCGCATGTCGATGAACACTTGACCGTCGAGCTCCCCGAAGTCGTGAATCGGCACGATATGGGGTTCCTGCAGCCGGCCGGCGGTCCGCGCCTCGCGCTGCATGCGCCGGCGAAACACGTCGTCGGAGCTGACTTCCTCGGAGACCAGCTTGAGCGCGACGACGCGGTCCTTGACGGTGTCGTAGGCCTCGTAAACCTCGCCCATCCCGCCGCGGCCCAGCAGGCGGCGCAGTTGGTACGGCCCGAACCGGCTCCCGATCCGCGAACCAGGCTGCGTTTCACTCATCGACGTCCCCCCGACGCTAAGCCAGCCGCCCTAGCCCTCATCCGTGCGCATCGACTCGCGGATTTCGGCCAGCCGTTCGGCCGCGGCGCGCTCGCGCTCGTCGTATTGCTCGGCGACGGTGCGGCCCTCGGGGGATTCGGCGTCCAATTCCGCGTCGCCCAAGGAAGTCGCGTAGCGGTTTTCGATCTTCTCGCGGACGGATTCGAAGGTCGGCACGCCGGCGCTGTCGTACCCGGGATCGGGCGGGGTGGGTTCGTCGGGCATGAAGGTCACGCTACTAAAAGCCCGGCGGCCGGCCGCCGCTCGCGCTCCAGATAGCGCACCATTTGTTCCCAATAGACCAGCGTCAACGCCATCTGCACCGCGATGGCCGCCGCCGCGGCGGCCAGGCGGCGGCGACGCGCGGCGGCGACGGCGGCGAGCGCGGCCACCGACGTCAGCACGCTGATGACCATGGCAGCGTCCCGGGGGCGACGGCTGATCCACAGCTCCTCGCCCAGCATCGCCCGCGTCGACCATGCCCGCTCGTGCGCCGGCTTGCCGAAAACGAACGGGTTGACGGCCAGCCACAGCCCGAGCCACGCCGCATGGCTCCAGCGCCGCGTCCACGGCGGCACCAGGATCAGCGGGGTGCTCGCCCAGCGGGTCCAGGCGCTCCACGGATTGCAGTGCCGCGCAAAGATCGCGCGCCGAACCCGCGCAACAGCAAACACCGGCCGGCTACCGCCTGGCGGGATTGGAATGGTCGGCCGGGATGACGACCGGGGTGGCGGGCGCGGGTGGCGCGGCGCCGGGCAGCGCGGTCCGCGGAATTCCCGGCGTGTCCAGCCTGCCGGCCAGCCACGGCAGCGCGGCGGCGAAGGCCCGGTCGGCGAACGGCCAATCGTGCTTGCCCGGCTGCGCCAGCACCGCGCAGTCGATTCCGTTGGCGCGCCCGAGTGAACACAGCGAATAAGCGGCCGCCGTCTGGTTGCCGGGGTCGGCGGCCGCTTCCCGGGCGGCGAGGCGTATCGCGCCGCCGTCGGTCATCATCGGGTCGTGGCGCAATGCGGGCGGGCCGTCGGAGGAGATGGCGAACCAGCCCGCGACGTCGCTGTACCGCCCGTGCCGGCTGATCACCGTGGTCGGGTCGAATGCCGCCCACGCGTCGGCGTTCCCGCCGAAGAGCCGCGCGATGGTTTGCGTCTTGTTTCCGGCATTCGGGAAGAAGTCGCCGGCGACGTCGACGAACGCGCTGAACATGTCGGGGTGCATGACGGTCAGGTCCACGGCGCAGGTCCCGCCCATCGACCAGCCGGCGATGCCCCACTGCGACCGGTCGCGGCTGACGCCGAACTTGGAAACCAGGTACGGCACAACGTCTTTGGTCAGATGGTCGGCGGCGTTACCGCGGACTCCGTTGACGCATTCGGTGTCGTTGTTGAAGGCCCCGCCGGAGTCGACGAACACCAGCACCGGTGCCTTGCCGTCGTGGGCGGCCGCGAAGTCGTCGATTGTCTTGACCGCGTTGCCCGCGCGGGTCCAGTCCGCCGGGGTGTTGAACTGGCCGCCGATCATCATGACGGTCGGCAGCGCCGGCGGCGGGCTGCTGGTGAACCATTCGGGCGGCAGGTAAACCAGCTCACCGCGGTGCTTGAAATGCGAGGCGTCAGAGGGGATCGCCACCGGAACCACGCTGCCGTGCGGCGGCCGCGCCCGTTTGGCGGCCATCGCGGTGACGGTGGCCGGGTCGGTTTGATCGGGCAGGGGACCGGAGGTGATCTGGCTCCACGCGGCCTGCACGGTCGGGAAATAGCCGACCCACAGGTTGAGGACCAGGGCGGCACACAGCGCGCACAACGGCACGGCCAGCAGGCCTGCCCCGCGCCGCCAGCGTCGCGCGCCGCGCCAACCCAGGAGCAGCACGGCCACCGCCATGCCGGTCAACGTGATCCAGAGCCACAGCGCCACCGGCGCGGGTTCGTCGGACAGGCCGCGGTCGACGATGTACCAGTGCGTCAGGTAGGCCACGGCAGCGCCGGCCAGCGCAGCCGCCGGCAACCACACCGTCCGCCACCGACGCGACCGCCAGCCGACGGCCAGCGTCAGCACGACCGCGGTCACCACCTGGATCGTGGTGGGCACCCAGCCGTGCATCAGCGACGTGTGACTACTTGCCAGCAACTGCGTCGCGGCATTGGTCGTCGACGCGGTCACGGCATTCATTGTGATCCATTGTTAACCGGCCTGGAACATATTCACCGAATGTTCGCCGGTGGGCCGCCCGCGTGTCCGGGGCCGCCTAGTGGGGCTTGGCCAGCGGAAATGGCAGCGTTTCA
Organism: Mycobacterium sp. E2238; assembly: GCF_001672665.1. NCBI lineage: Bacteria > Bacillati > Actinomycetota > Actinomycetes > Mycobacteriales > Mycobacteriaceae > Mycobacterium > Mycobacterium sp. E2238. Next base: position 65,994 of record NZ_LZKF01000258.1, read on the forward strand.
CGGATGCTACGGCCGGTTATGAGCATGACGAGCCGATCGATGCCCATGCCGAGCCCGCCGGTGGGCGGCATCGCGTACTCCATGGCCTGCAGGAAGTCTTCGTCGAGCTCCATGGCCTCGGGGTCGCCGCCGGCGGCCAGCAGCGACTGCTCCTGCAGGCGGCGGCGCTGCTCGACCGGGTCGGTGAGCTCGCTGTAGGCGGTCCCCAGCTCGACGCCCCAGGCCACCAGGTCCCACCTTTCGGCGACGCCGCGCCGGCTGCGGTGCGGCCGGGTCAACGGCGAGACGGACGTCGGGAAGTCGATGTAGAAGGTCGGCCGCTCGGTCCGGTCCTCGACCAGGTGCTCGTACAGCTCCAGCACCACGGCGCCGGCATCCCACTGCGCGCGATACGGAATGTGGGCCGCGTCGGAAAGTTTGCGCAAAACGGACAGCGGGGTGTCGGGATCGATGTGTTCCCCGAGCGCCGCGGACACCGCGTCGTGCACGGTCTTCACCGGCCAGTCCCCGGAGATGTCGATCGGTTCGAGGCGGCCGTCGGCGCCGGGCCGCAGCACGGTCTGCTCGCCGTTGGCGGCCTGCGCGGCGTTTTGAATGAGCTCCCGGCTGCCGTCGATCCAGACCATGTAGTCGGCGTGCGCCTGGTAGGCCTCCAGCAGGGTGAACTCCGGGTTGTGGCTGAAGTCGACCCCCTCGTTGCGGAAGGCCCGGCCCAGCTCGAAGACCCGCTCCACGCCGCCGACGCACAGCCGCTTCAGGTACAGCTCCGGCGCGATGCGCAGGAACAGGTCCATGTCGTAGGTGTTGATGTGGGTGACGAACGGCCGGGCGGTGGCTCCGCCGTGGATCTGCTGCAGGATCGGCGTCTCGACTTCGATGAACCCCTTGGCGAACAAGGTTTCCCGGACGGAGCGCAAGACACTGCTGCGGGCCGTGACCAGCTCGCGCGACTCGGGATTGACCGCCAGGTCGACGTAGCGGGTCCGCACCCGCGCCTCGGGGTCGGTCAGCCCCTTCCACTTGTTCGGCAGCGGCCGCAGGCACTTACCGATCATCCGCCAGTCGCGCACGATCAACGAGCGGGTGCCGTTCTTGGAAAAGCCCATGTGCCCGGTCATCTCGACCAGGTCGCCGAGGTCGATGGCCGCGGTGAAGTCCGCGGTGCGGCTGTGTTCCAGGCGTGAATTGTCCAGCAGCACCTGCAATTCGCCCGACCAGTCCCGCAGCTGGGCGAACAGCACCCCGCCGTAATCGCGTATCCGCAGTATCCGGCCCGCCACCGAGACGGTTTCCTGATCGTCGGCGTCCAGCGCCCGGGCGATCGTGTGACTGGGCGGTGATCCCACCGGGTATGCGTCAATGCCGTTGCGCCGCAATATCTTCAGCTTGGCCAGGCGCACCCGTACCTGCTCGGGCAGGCGGGCCCTCGACTCTTCGAGTTCCGCGTCGTCCCGTCGCTGCTGAAGCTCGCTGACGTCGGGCGCCGAGCCGTCGTGATGCAGCAGGCCCGACTCCACCAGCCTGGGCGGCACGGCGGGGTGATGGCCGGTGTGCACCTTCTCGCGCCGGGTGAACGGCAGCACCAGGAAGCCCTCGGCGATCACCGAGGCGACGCCGACCCGGGGGATCAGCCGCGCGTCCTCGTAGCAGGCGTAGCGCGGGACCCATTCCGGTTGGTACTTCATGTTCGACCGGTACAGCGTCTCCAGCTGCCACCACCGCGAGAAGAACAGCAGCAGCCCCCGCCACAGCCGGGCGACCGGGCCCGCGCCGAGCTGGGCGCCCTGTTCGAACGCCGAGCGGAACATCGCGAAGTTCAGCGAAATGCGGCTGATGCCAAGGGTTTCGGCGGTCAGCGCGAGCTCGCTGACCATGAGCTCGATGGTGCCGTTGGGGGACTGCGGCGAGCGGCGCATCAAGTCCAGGGAGACCCCGGTGGTTCCCCACGGGACCAGCGACAGCATCGCCACGACGGCGCCGTCGCGGTCCAGCGCTTCGACCAGCAGGCAGTCGCCATCCGCCGGATCGCCCAGCCGGCCCAGCGCCATGGAGAAGCCGCGCTCGGTCTGCGTGTCGCGCCAGGCGTCGGCGCGGGTGATCGTCTGGGTCATCTCCTCGGCCGAGATGTCGCGGTGCCGGCGGATGCGCACCGTCAGCCCCGCCCGGCGGGCCCGGGTCACGGCTTGGCGCACCCCGCGCATGTCGGGGCCGGACAGCCGGAAATCGGCGGTCCGCAGGATGGCCTCGTCGCCCAACTCGAGCGCGTTGAGCCCCGCTTCCCGATAGACGCGCGCCCCCTGCGTGCTGGCACCCATGACGCCCGGCGCCCAGCCGTAGGTCTGGCACAGCCCCAGCCACGCGTCGATGGCCTGCGGCCACGCCCGCGGGTCGCCGATCGGGTCGCCGCTGGCCAGGCAGACGCCGACTTCGACGCGGTAGGTGATGGCGGCGCGGCCGCTTTGCGCGAACACCACCGACTTGTCGCGGCGGGTCGCGAAGTATCCGAGCGAGTCGTGCTTGCCGTACAGCTCGAGCAGCCCGCGGATGGCCGACTCGTCCTCACCGGTGAGCGCGTTCTCGGCGCGCTGGGATTGGAAGAGCACGATGGTCGCCAGGATCAGCGCCAGCGCTCCGAACAGGCCGAAGATCGCGTTGAGGAACACGTGCGGCTTGCCGGTGAACAGGTCCGGATCGGCCAGGGCGAATCCGACCACCCGGTTGGCCACGTAGGGCAGGCGGTCCTGGCGCGCCAGCGTTCCGGGCCACAACTCCACCAGGCCCCACGAGACCAGGATTCCGACCACGTCCCCCGCGACCAGCACCGCGGCCGCCTTGACCAGAGCGCCTTTGCGGACCTTGGCCCAGAACTCCCGGTACGCCAGCACCAGCAGCACGATCGCCACGATGTGCACCGCGAACCCGAGGTTCTCCCCGAAGGTTTCGGCCGCGGTGTTGTCGCCCGCGGCCATGTCGGCGACGTTCAGGCCGGCGGAAAGGATCATCTGGCCGAGCAGCACCAGCCAGGCGATCCGTTTCCGGGCGGTCAGGGCCGCGGCCAGCAATGCCAGCACGAATGACCACGCGATGCTGGTGTCGGGGAAGTTGAACAGGTAGTTGTTGATGAACTCCCGGGGGACCTTGATCAGCCACCGGATCGCCGGGGAGACGCTGGCCAGCAGCGACACGGTGGCGATGACGCCCACAATCCACCCGGCCGCCGCCGGTACCCAGCGATACCGGGATTGCGACCGGCCGCGAGCCCCCGAACGGGACCCCGAACGAGATGAAGCGAGAGTCACAGACCGCGAGGATATGCCCTCAATCCGTGAAAAGCTTGGCGAAGCGCGAAGAGGGGCTGGCAATAATTGGTCCGGTCGCCCAAGCGTGCTCGTGCGCGCCGGACGGGGGTCCGGGGCGAAGTGCAAAAAGCCGCCCCGTGGCTGCTAAACTGGCGTCCGCGACCATCCCGGCGAAGGCCAGGATCAGTAAGTGGAGTCCCACTCCCACCGCGTGCCACGAAGTTTCCTTCAAGGCTTGGCGGTCCGGTCACAGACATCGCGCATGTCTGTTCCGCGAGCAACGCGGGCGGCTTGACTAGTTGCAAGCCGTGATCGGTCGGCATTGGGCCCTGCTATTGCAGGGCTTTTCTGCTGGTGGTGTGGTGTTTCCGCCGCTGGATCCCGACCGAGGCCCTGGCCGTGAGCGCAGGATATCTATAAGCCCAACAAGGGAGGCCCCATCAGCACTGAGACCCGCGTCAACGAGCGCATCCGCGTACCTGAAGTCCGATTGATCGGCCCCGGGGGAGAGCAGGTAGGCATAGTGCGCATCGAAGACGCACTGCGCGTCGCTGCGGACGCCGATCTCGACCTCGTCGAAGTCGCCCCCAACGCCAGACCCCCGGTCTGCAAGATCATGGACTACGGCAAGTTCAAATACGAGGCGGCGCAAAAGGCGCGCGAATCCCGCCGGAACCAGCAGCAGACCGTCGTCAAAGAGCAAAAACTGCGACCAAAGATCGACGATCACGATTACGAGACCAAGAAGGGTCACGTGATCCGCTTCCTGGAGGCGGGTTCGAAGGTGAAGGTCACCATCATGTTCCGCGGACGTGAGCAGTCGCGGCCCGAGTTGGGCTACCGCTTGCTGCAGCGGCTGGGCGCGGACGTCGCCGAGTACGGCTTCGTCGAGACGTCCGCCAAGCAGGACGGCCGCAACATGACGATGGTGCTGGCCCCGCACCGCGGCGCGAAGACTCGTGCCAGGGCGCGGCACCCCGAAGGACCCGGGGACGGCGCGGCATCGGACGCCGACGCGGGCGCCGACACCCCTTCACCCAACTGACCCGAGACCACTAGCGAGAATTTTCAGAAGTAGAGGAAACATGCCCAAGGCCAAGACCCACAGCGGGGCTTCGAAGCGGTTCCGGCGCACCGGAACCGGCAAGATCCTGCGCGAGAAGGCGAACCGTCGCCACCTGTTCGAGCACAAGCCGTCCACCCGGACTCGCCGGCTGGAAGGCCGCACGACCGTGGCGGCCAACGACACCAAGCGGATCAACAAGCTGCTGAACGGCTGATCTTCACCATCCGAGCGCCGGGGCCCGTCGGTGCCGGCACCCGACCCATTTACTTAGAACGAGAGTAGGAACACCCATGGCACGCGTGAAGCGGGCGGTCAACGCCCACAAGAAGAGGCGCAGCATTCTCAAGGCCTCGAAGGGCTATCGCGGCCAGCGCTCGCGGCTCTACCGCAAAGCCAAAGAGCAGCAGCTGCATTCGTTGAACTACGCCTACCGCGACCGCCGCGCGCGCAAGGGCGAGTTCCGGAAGCTGTGGATCTCGCGGATCAACGCGGCGGCGCGCGCCAACGACATCACCTACAACCGGCTGATCCAGGGTCTGAAGGCCGCCGGTGTGGAAGTGGACCGCAAGAACCTCGCCGACATCGCGATCACCGATCCCGCGGCGTTCACCGCGCTGGTTGACGTCGCCCGGGCCGCACTGCCCGAGGACGTCAACGCGCCCTCGGATTCCGGAGAGGCCGCCTAGCCCCTGCTGACCGAACGTTCGGCCCGGGTCGCCGCGGCGGTCAAACTGCATCGCCACGTCGGCCGGCGGCGGGCGGGCCGATTCCTGGCCGAAGGCCCCAACCTGGTCGAGGCGGCGGCCGCCCGCGGCCTGGTCCGCGACGTCTTCGTCACCGAAGCCGCGTCGCAGCGGTATGCGGCTTTGCTTGGCGCGCAGCGCTGTCCGGTCCATCTGGTCAGCGAACGGGCCGCAAAGGCGCTGTCGGACACCGTCACCCCCACCGGGCTGGTGGCCGTCTGCGAAATGCCCGCGACCGGCCTGGCGGACGTGCTGGCCGGCTCACCCCGGCTGATCGCGGTCGCCGTCGAGCTCGGCGAACCGGGCAACGCCGGCACGGTCATTCGCATCGCCGACGCCATGGGCGCACAGGGCGTGATCCTCGGCGGGCACAGCGTCGACCCGTACAACGGCAAGTGTCTGCGCGCCTCGACCGGCAGCATCTTCTCGATTCCGGTGGTCGCCGAGCCCGACGCGGCCGCCGCGCTGGGCGCCGTGCGCGCCGCCGGGCTGCAGGTGTTGGCGACCACGGTGGACGGCGAGACCCGCCTCGACGACGCCGCGGCGCTGCTCGCCAGGCCCACCGCGTGGTTGTTCGGGCCCGAATCACAGGGTCTGCCAACCGAAATCGCGGCCGCGGCCGATCACCGCATGCGCATCCCGATGGCCGGCGGTGCCGAGAGCCTGAACGTGGCCTCCGCCGCGGCCATCTGCCTCTACCAGAGCGCGCAGGCGCTCGGCTTGTTCAAGCGGCCCTGACGCGACCCCGGGCGGGCCGCAGACCCGCCAGCGACAGCGTCCCGTGTACCAGCGAGCCGGCGCGCTCCATGAGCGCCTTGGCCGGGTCGAGCGGCGAGCGGGGCTTTGGGGGGAAGTAGTGCATGGGCAGCCCGCGCCGGTCGCGCGGCGGCGCCATGAACGGCGGAGCCTCCACCAACGGCGCGTTGTCGGGCAGCCGCCCCTCGGCCCGGCGGTACGCGGCCAGCGCCCGGGGGTGCAGCCGAATCTCGTCGGGAACCGCCAGGAAGGCCAGTTCGACGAACTTGCCGAACAGCCGCAGCAGCACCTCGTCGCCGGGCGTCCAGCGCATGCCCGCCTTCTCGCGAACCGCGGGCTCGAACAGCCCCGCCGCGATCCAGCGCTGGCCGGCGACCAGCGGCCTGAACATCTGGTCCCAGACCGGCGTCGGCATCAGCACGAATTTCGGCTTGGGGATCCGGATTCGGAAGATGTCCAGCGTCGCCTGGTTGATTTCCAATTGCTCGCGGCAGACCCGGTCCCAATACTCCTGGAACTCCTCCCAGGAGGTGGGCACCGGTCGCATGCTCATCCCGTACATCCGGTACCACCGGACGTGCTCGTCGAACAGCTGCCGCTTCTCGGCCTCCGTCAAGCCCCCGCAGAAGTACTCGGCCACCTTGATCACCAGCATGAAGAAGGTGGCGTGGGCCCAATAGAAGGTTTCGGGGTTCAGCGCGTGATACCGGCGCCCGGACGCGTCGACGCCCTTGATGGTGTGGTGGTAGCTCGTGATCTGCCGTCCCGTCTGGGCCGCCCGGTCACCGTCGTAGACGACGCCCATGATCGGGTACACCGAGCGGGCCACCCGCTGCAGGGGCTCGCGCAGCAGGATCGAATGCTCCTCGACGCCCGCGCCAAGCTCGGGATACATGTTCTGGATCGCGCCGATCCAGACGCCCATCATTCCCGTGCGTAGATCGCCGAAGTACTTCCAGGTCAGGGAATCGGGCCCGAGCGGATCGTCGGATCTCGTTGGAATGGCAGTCATCTCGGCCTCCTCGGCTCACGATAACTTTGACAACGCGCGTTGTCTACGATTTCGGCCGCGCACGCCGATGGGTGTTACGCAGCGTCCATAGCGGTGTGGCGTCCCTGTGATCAGGCGATACGTTGCGAGCTGTGACACAAACCGCGAAGCCTTCATTGCCCGCCTCCGGCGCAACCAAATAACCTGGCCAGGTGGAACTCGCGCGTCGCGACTCGGACTCGGGCGAGCCCGGACAACCGACGGCGACGTCGTCCGATTCGCCGCCGCGTTCCGCGGTCTCGGCGCACGGCGCCTCGCAGTGGTTGCACAACCGGAATCACAGTCCCGGCGCCGTGGCGTTCATCCGCCGGGCGCGGCGTCTGCTGCCCGGCGACCCCGAGTTCGGCGACCCGCTGTCCACCGCCGGCGACGGTGGACCGCGCGCCGCGGCGCGTGCCGCCGACCGACTGCTGGGGGATCGCGACGCGGTGTCGCGGGAAGTCAGCCTCGGGCTGTTGCAGGTGTGGCAGGCGCTGACCGAGTCGGTCGCCCGGCGCCCCGCGAATCCCGAGGTGACGCTGGTGTTCACCGACCTGGTCGGCTTCTCGTCGTGGTCCTTGCAGGCCGGTGACGAGGCGGCGCTCACCCTGCTGCGACAGGTGGCGCGGGCCGTCGAGCCGCCGCTGCTGGACGCCGGTGGCCACATCGTCAAACGGATGGGTGACGGCCTGATGGCCGTCTTCGGCGATCCCACGGTCGCGCTGCGGGCCGTCCTGGCAGCCAAGGATGCGCTGAAGTCCGTCGAGGTGGCCGGCTACACGCCGCGGATGCGGGTCGGGATTCACACCGGGCGGCCCCAGCGGTTGGCGGCGGACTGGCTCGGTGTCGACGTCAACATCGCCGCGCGGGTGATGGAACGGGCCACCAAAGGCGGGGTCATGGTGTCAGGTTCGACACTCGACCTGATCGCCCAGAGCGAACTGGACGCAATGGGCGTGGTCGCCAAACGTGCACGTAAACCGGTTTTTGCGGGCAAGACGACGGGCGTCCCGGCCGACTTGGCGATATATCGTTTGAGGACTCATAGGGAGTTGACAGCGCCCGATCACACTTCCGAAACAAATTAATCGACATAATGGACGCAATGTTTGGGGGCGTCTTCGCCCGGCTCGCCCGGGTCCAGTTCACGGTGGGATACGTGGCGATGCTGCTCGCCGTCAGCTGTGCCATCTTGGCGCTCGGCCCGCACGCGCACGACGTGCTGGTCGAGCGGGCCAGCACCAACCTGCACAACCTGGCCCATGGCCACGTGGGCACGCTGCTGGGCAGCGCGCTGGTCGTCGACGCCGGTCCGCTCTACTTCTGGTTGCCGTTCCTCACCTGCCTGCTCGCGCTCGGCGAACTGCACCTGCGCACCATCCGGCTGGTGGTCGCGTTCCTCGTCGGGCACATCGGCGCGACGCTGCTCGTGGCCGCCGCCCTGGCCGCCGCGGTCGAGTTCGAGTGGATGCCGGTGTCGATCACCCGGGCCAGCGACGTCGGGATGAGCTACGGCGCCCTGGCGGTGCTCGGGGCGATGACGGCGGTGATTCCGCAGCGCTGGCGGGCCGCCTGGGTCGGTTGGTGGGTGTCGGCCGGCATCGCCTCGGCGATCATCGGCGGCGATTTCACCGATGCCGGCCATACCGTCGCGGTGGTGTTGGGCGTGCTGGTCTCCGCCCGGCTCCGCCAGCCCATCCACTGGACGCCGGTCCGCATCATGATGCTGGCCGCCTCGTCGGGCTTCGGCTTTCTGCTGCTGGCCCATCACTGGGGCACGATGGCCGCGGCGCCCGCCTTCGGCGTCCTGGGCGCGCTGGCCGCGCACAAGCTCGTGCGGTTCGCCACCGGGCGCGCGGTGGCGGACGACGCCGCCCTGGCCGGTGCGCAGCCGGTCGCGGCCGGCTAGACACCGGCTCGCCCTTACCCCGAAGCGCCCGCCGGGCCGCGCGCACCGCATCACTATGATCGGCACTTGCCGCTGGGGACCTTCCTCCCAGCCCCTCATCAGCAAGGAGCGTGTCGCCGCGTGGGTGCTCAGCCCGTCGACCTGTCACCGGATGCCTTGGCCGAGGCGGTCGGCGCCGCCCGGGAGGCGATCGCGCTCGCCGGCGATCTGGACGCGCTGGCGCGCGTGAAGACCGAGCACCTCGGTGACCGCTCACCGCTGGCGCTGGCCCGCCAGGCGCTGGGCAGCGTCCCCAAGGACGAGCGGGCCGACGCCGGCAAGCGGGTCAACTCCGCGCGAACCGAAGTGCAGCGCAGCTACGACGATCGGCTGGCGGCGCTGCGGGCCGAACGCGACGCGGCGGTGCTGGCCGCCGAGGGCATCGACGTCACCCTGCCGTCGGGCCGGCAGCCGACCGGCGCCCGACACCCGATCACCCAGCTGGCCGATCACATCGCCGACACCTTCGTCGCGATGGGGTGGGAGCTGGCGGAGGGGCCGGAAGTCGAGACCGAGCAGTTCAACTTCGACGCCCTCAACTTCCCCGCGGACCACCCGGCGCGCAGCGAGCAGGACACCTTCTACATCGCGCCGGACGATTCCCGGCAGCTGCTGCGCACCCACACGTCGCCGGTGCAGGTGCGCACCCTGCTGGCCCACGAGCTGCCCGTCTACATCATCTCGATCGGCCGCACCTTCCGCACCGACGAGCTCGACGCCACCCACACGCCGGTCTTCCACCAGGTCGAGGGGCTGGCGGTGGACCGCGGCCTGTCCATGGCGCATCTGCGGGGCACCCTCGACGCGTTCGCCCGGGCCGAGTTCGGCCCGGAGGCGCGCACCCGGATCCGCCCGCACTTCTTCCCGTTCACCGAACCCTCCGCCGAGGTCGACGTGTGGTTCGTCGGCAAGAAGGGTGGCGCCGGCTGGGTGGAGTGGGGCGGCTGCGGCATGGTGCACCCAAACGTGTTGCGGGCGGCCGGGATTGACCCCGACGTCTACTCCGGGTTCGCGTTCGGGATGGGCCTGGAACGCACCCTGCAGTTCCGTAACGGCATACCCGACATGCGCGACATGGTCGAGGGCGACGTCCGGTTCTCGTTGCCGTTCGGGGTGGGTGCCTGATGCGCATCCCCTACAGCTGGCTGCAAGAAGTGGTAGCGGCGGGCGCCCCGGGCTGGGACGTCGCGCCCGGCGACCTCGAGCAGGCGTTGATCCGCATCGGCCACGAGGTCGAGGAGGTCGTCACCCTCGGCCCGGTCGACGGGCCGCTGACCGTGGGACGGGTGACGGGCATCGAGGAGCTCACCGGCTTCAAAAAGCCGATCCGCGCCTGCCGGGTGGATGTCGGCGACGGCGCGGAGCGCGACATCGTTTGCGGTGCAACGAATTTCGTCGTCGGCGATCTGGTGGTCGTGGCGTTGCCCGGCACCACGCTGCCGGGCGGGTTCGCTATCACCGCACGCAAGACCTACGGCCGCGACTCCGACGGCATGATCTGCTCGGCGGCCGAACTCGGTTTGGGCGCTGACCATTCCGGGATCCTGGTGCTGCCGCCCGGCACCGCCGAGCCGGGCGCCGAGGGCGCCGCGGTCCTGGGCCTGGACGACGTGGTCTTTCACCTCGCGATCACCCCCGACCGGGGCTACGGCATGTCGGTGCGGGGGCTCGCCCGCGAGATCGCCTGCGCCTTCGACCTGAATTTCGTCGACCCGGCGGACATCAAGCCGTTGCCGGCCGAGGGCGAGGCGTGGCCGCTCACGGTGGACGCCGAGACCGGCGTGCGCCGATTCGCCCTGCGGCCCGTCACCGGGATCGACCCGGCGGCGGTGTCGCCGTGGTGGCTGCAACGGCGGCTGCTGCTGGCCGGGATCCGTGCGACGTCGCCGGCGGTGGACGTCACCAACTACGTGATGCTCGAACTCGGTCACCCCATGCACGCCCATGACCGCGACCGCATCTCCGGGGGCCTCGTCGTGCGGTTCGCCCGTCCCGGCGAGACGGTCGTCACCCTGGACGACATCGAGCGCCGGCTCGATCCGGCCGACGTCCTGATCGTCGACGACCGGGCGACCGCGGCGATCGGTGGCGTGATGGGCGCGGCGAGCACCGAGGTGCGCGCCGACTCCACCGACGTGCTGCTGGAGGCCGCCGTCTGGGACCCGGCGGCCGTCTCGCGCACCCAGCGCCGGTTGTACCTGCCCAGCGAGGCGGCCCGGCGCTACGAGCGCGGCGTGGACCCGGCCGTCTCGGTGGCCGCACTGGACCGCTGCGCGGCGCTGCTCGTCGAGATCGCCGGGGGAGCGGTGGAGGAGAAGCTGACCGATTGGCGGGGCGACCCGCCGACCGACGACTGGTCGCTACCGCCGATCCGGATGCCGGCCGACCTGCCCGACCGTGTCGCCGGGGTGGCCTACCCCGCGGGCGCCACCGCGCGGCGCCTGACGCAGATCGGGGCTTCGGTGAGCGACGGCGGCGGGATCCTGACCGTGACGCCGCCGAGCTGGCGACCCGATCTGTTGCAGCCCGCCGACCTCGTGGAGGAGGTGCTGCGGCTGGAGGGGCTCGAGACCATTCCGTCGGTGCTGCCCGCGGCCCCGGCGGGCCGGGGCCTCACCGCGGGGCAGAAACGTCGCCGCGCCATCGGCAGAGCGCTCGCGGAATCGGGGTACGTCGAGATCCTGCCGACGCCGTTCCTGCCCGCGGGCGTGTTCGACCTGTGGGGCCTGCCGGAAGACGACCCGCGACGCGCCACCACGCGGGTGCTCAACCCGCTGGAAGCCGACCGGCCGCATCTGGCGACCACGCTGCTGCCCGCGCTGCTGGAAGCGTTGGTGCGCAACGTATCCCGCGGGCTGGTGGACGTCGGGCTGTATGCCCTGGCGCAGGTGGTGCAACCGACCGAGCAGACCCGCGGCGTGCAGCCCATTCCCGTGCACCGCCGGCCGACCGATCACGAGATCGCCCTGCTGGACGCCTCGTTGCCCCGCCAGCCGCAGCACGCCGCGGTGGTGCTGGCGGGCCTGCGCGAACGCCGCGGCCCCTGGGGGCCCGGCCGGCGGGCCGAGGCCGCCGACGCGTTCGACGCGGCGCGCATCATCGCCCGCGCCAGCGGCGTCGAGGTGAGCCTGCGGGCGGCCCGACTCCTGCCCTGGCATCCGGGCCGATGCGCCGAGGTGCTCGTCGGGGAGACCGTCGTCGGTCACGCCGGGCAGCTGCACCCCGCCGTGATCGAGCGGTCCAACCTGCCAAAGGGCACCTGCGCCGTCGAACTGAACCTCGACGCGATCCCGATCGTCCAGGCGCTGCCGGCGCCCAGGGTCTCGCCGTTCCCGGCCGTCTTCCAGGACCTCAGCCTGGTGGTGCCCGCGCACGTGGCCGCCCAGGCGGTGGCCGACGCGGTCCGGGAAGGCGCCGGCGAGCTGCTGGAAGACCTGCAACTCTTCGACGTCTTCACCGGCCCGCAGCTCGGGGAAGACCGCAAATCGCTGACCTTCGCACTGCGGTTCCGCGCCCCGGACCGCACGCTGACCGAGGACGACGCCAGCGCGGCCCGCGACGCCGCGGTGCGACGCGCCGCCGAGGCGGTCGGCGCCGAACTGCGGGCCTAGCCGCCGACGCTGGAATGGATTTGCAAAGCAATGCATAACCATGCAGAATCGGCGGAATGGCCGACGTACTGAGGGTGGCGATCGCCGGGGCCAGCGGCTACGCCGGCGGTGAAATCCTCCGCCTGTTGCTCGGCCATCCGGCCTATGCCGACGGCCGCCTCGCAATCGGTTCGCTGACCGCCGCGACCAGCGCCGGCAGCACGCTCGGCGAGCACCACCCGCACCTGACGCCGCTGGCCCAGCGGGTGGTCGAGCCCACCGAACTCGCCGTGCTGGCCGGCCACGACGTGGTGTTCCTGGCCCTGCCGCACGGGCATTCGGCCGCGCTGGCCGAACAGCTCGGCCCGGACACCCTGATCATCGACTGCGGCGCCGACTTCCGGCTTACGGACGCCGGCGCCTGGGAACGGTTCTACGGCTCCCCGCACGCCGGCAGCTGGCCCTACGGGCTGCCCGAACTGCCGGGCGCGCGGGAGCGGTTGCGCGGCGCGCGGCGCATCGCCGTCCCGGGTTGCTACCCGACTGCGGCGCTACTGGCGTTGCTGCCCGCGGTGGCCGAGGATCTGATCGAGCCCGCCGTCACGGTGGTCGCCGTGAGCGGGACCTCCGGGGCGGGCCGGGCCGCCAAGACCGATCTGCTCGGCTCCGAGGTCATCGGATCCGCGCGGGCCTACAACATCGCGGGCGGCCACCGGCACACCCCCGAGATCGCCCAGGGCCTGCGGGCCGTCACCGACCGCGACGTCACGGTGTCGTTCACCCCGGTGTTGATCCCGACCTCACGCGGCATCTTGGCCACCTGTACCGCGCGCACCCGTGCGCCGCTCTCGCAGCTGCGGGCGGCCTACGAAAAGGCTTATGACGCCGAACCTTTCATTCATCTGCTGCCCGAGGGCCAGCTGCCCCGCACCGGATCGGTGATCGGCAGCAACGCGGCGCACCTGGCCGTCGCGGTGGACGCGGCCGCGGAGACGTTCGTGGCCATCGCCGCCATCGACAACCTGGTCAAGGGCACCGGCGGCGCGGCGGTGCAGTCGATGAACCTGGCGCTGGGATGGCCGGAGACGCAGGGTCTTTCGGTGGTCGGAGTCGCGCCGTGACTCGCGCAGCCGAGGCGCGCCTGGTGCACGAACAGGGCGTCACCGCGCCGGCCGGGTTCCGGGCCGCCGGCATCGCCGCCGGCATCAAGGCGTCGGGCAACCGCGACCTGGCCCTGGTTTTCAACGAGGGACCCGACTACGCGGCGGCCGGCGTGTTCACCCGCAACAAGGTCAAGGCGGCGCCGGTGCTGTGGACCCAGCAGGTGCTGACCACCGGGGCGCTGCGCGCGGTGATCCTGAACTCCGGCGGTGCCAACGCCTGCACCGGCCCGGGCGGCTTCCAGGACGCCCACGCCACCGCCGAGGCCGTCGCGGCCGCGTTGTCCGACTGGGGCACCGAGACCGGCGCCATCGAGGTCGCGGTCTGCTCCACCGGGTTGATCGGCGACCGGTTGCCGATGGACAAGATGCTGGCCGGGGTGCGCACGATCGTCCAAGACATGGCCGGCGGGCTGTCGGGCGGCGACGAGGCCGCGCGCGCGATCATGACCACCGACACCGTGCCGAAACAGGTTGCGCTGCACCACCCGGGCAACTGGACCGTCGGCGGAATGGCCAAGGGCGCGGGCATGCTGGCGCCGTCGCTGGCCACCATGCTCTGCGTGCTCACCACCGACGCGGCCGTCGATGCCGCCGCGCTCGACCGGGCGCTGCGCCGGGCCACCGCGCGCACCTTCGACCGGCTCGACATCGACGGCAGCTGCTCGACCAACGACACGGTGCTGCTGCTGGCGTCGGGGGCCAGCGAAATCACGCCGAGCCAGGCCGATCTCGACGATGCCGTGCTGCGGGTCTGCGACGACCTGTGCGCGCAACTGCAGGCCGACGCCGAGGGCGTCACCAAGCGCGTCACCGTCACCGTCACCGGGGCCACCTCGGACGACGACGCGCTGACCGCGGCGCGGGTGATCGCCCGCGACAGCCTGGTCAAGACCGCGGTGTTCGGGTCCGACCCCAACTGGGGTCGCGTGTTGGCCGCCGTCGGCATGGCGCCGGTCACGCTCGACCCGGATCGAATCACCGTGTCCTTCAACGGGTTCGCCGTGTGCGTCGACGGCGTCGGGGCGCCCGGCGCGCGCGAGGTGGACTTGTCCGGCGCCGACATCGACATCACCGTCGACCTGGGCGTGGGTGACGCCTCCGCGGCCGTACGCACCACCGACCTGTCGCACGCCTACGTCGAAGAGAACTCGGCATACAGCTCATGACAGTCAACACGCGAGAGCTGTCCACCGCGGTCAAGGCGCAGGTGCTGGCCGAGGCGCTGCCCTGGCTCAAGCAGCTGCACGGCAAGATCGTCGTCATCAAGTACGGCGGCAATGCCATGACCGACGACACGCTGCGGCACGCCTTCGCCGCCGACATGGCCTTCCTGCGCAACTGCGGCATCCACCCCGTCGTCGTGCACGGCGGGGGCCCGCAGATCACCGCCATGCTGCGGCGCCTCGGCATCGCGGGCGGTTTCAAGGGCGGCTTCCGGGTCACCACACCCGAAGTGCTCGACGTGGCGCGGATGGTGCTGTTCGGCCAAGTGGGCCGCGAACTGGTCAACCTGATCAACGCGCACGGCCCCTACGCCGTCGGCATCACCGGCGAGGACGCGCAGCTGTTCACCGCCGTGCGGCGCAGCGTCACCGTGGACGGCGTGGCCACCGACATCGGGCTGGTCGGGGACGTGGAGCGGGTCAACACCGCGGCCGTGCTGGATCTGATTGCGGCGGGCCGCATTCCGGTGGTGTCGACGCTCGCCCCGGACGCCGAGGGCGTGGTGCACAATATCAACGCCGACACCGCCGCGGCGGCGCTGGCCGAGGCCCTGCGCGCCGAAAAGCTGTTGATGCTCACCGATGTCGAGGGCCTCTACACCAGCTGGCCGGACCGCGAATCGCTGGTCAGCGAGATCGACACCGCCACCCTCGCGCAACTGCTACCCACGCTGGAGGCGGGCATGATTCCCAAGGTCGAAGCGTGCCTGCGGGCCGTGACAGCGGGTGTGCCCAGCGCACACGTCATCGACGGCAGGGTCGAACACTGCGTGTTGGTCGAGCTTTTCACCGATGCGGGCACCGGCACCAAGGTGGTGAGCAAGTGACTGAGTCCGCGGCGATGAAGCAGCGCTGGGAAGCCGTGATGATGAACAACTACGGCACCCCGCCGCTTGCGCTGGCCAGCGGTGACGGCGTCGTGGTCACCGACGTGGACGGCAACACCTACCTCGACCTGCTCGGCGGCATCGCGGTCAACGTCCTCGGCCATCGTCACCCCGCGGTCATCGAGGCCGTCACACGGCAGATGACGACGCTGGGCCACACCTCCAACCTGTATGCGAGCGAACCGGGCATCGCGCTGGCCGAGGAGTTGTCGGCCCTGCTGGGCGCCGACAAGACCGGAGCGCCGACGCGGGTGTTCTTCTGCAACTCGGGGACCGAGGCCAACGAGGTGGCGTTCAAGCTGTCGCGGCTGACCGGACGCACCAATCTCGTTGCCGCGCAGGGCGGTTTCCACGGCCGCACCATGGGTTCGCTGGCGCTGACCGGTCAGCCGAGCAAGCGGGCGCCGTTCGAGCCGTTGCCGGGTTACGTCACCCACGTGCCCTACGGCGACACCGACGCGCTGGCGGCCGCGGTCGACGACGCCACCGCCGCGGTGTTCCTCGAACCGATCATGGGGGAGGGCGGCGTCGTCGTCCCACCAGAGGGCTACCTGACAGCCGCGCGCGAGATCACCGCGCGGCACGGCGCGCTGCTGGTGCTCGACGAGGTGCAGACCGGGATGGGCCGCACCGGAGCGTTTTTCGCCCACCAGCACGACGGCATCACCCCGGACGTCGTGACCATGGCCAAGGGGCTCGGCGGCGGGCTGCCCATCGGCGCGTGCCTGGCCGTCGGCCGGGCCGCCGACCTGATGGCGCCCGGCCTGCATGGCAGCACGTTCGGCGGCAACCCCATCTGCGCCGCGGCGGCACGGGCGGTGCTGCGGGTGATCGCCGACGAGGACCTGGTCCGGCACGCCGACGTGCTGGGCAAGTCGGTGCGCGACGGGATCGAGTCCCTCAACCACCCCATGATCGACCACGTGCGCGGGCGTGGCCTGCTGCAAGGCATGGTGCTGACCGCGCCGCGCGCCAAGGAAGCCGAAAACGCCGCGCGGGCGGCCGGTTTCCTGGTCAACGCCGCCGCACCCGATGTCATCCGGCTGGCTCCGCCGCTGATCGTCACCGAAGCCCAGCTCGACAGCTTCGTCGCCGCGTTGCCGGGCATCCTGGACAGGGCCGCGGATGACGCCTAGGCACTTTCTGCGCGACGACGACCTGTCACCCCAGGAACAGGCCGAGGTGCTGCAACTGGCCGCGGACCTGAAGAAGGACCCGTTCAGCTACCGCCCGCTGGAGGGGCCCCGCGGGGTCGCGGTGATCTTCGACAAGAACTCCACCCGCACCCGGTTCTCCTTCGAGGTGGGCATCGCCCAGCTCGGCGGCCACGCCGTCGTCGTCGACGCCCGCAGCACGCAGCTGGGCCGCGACGAGACGCTGGCCGACACCGCGCGGGTGCTGTCCCGCTACGTCGAGGCCATCGTGTGGCGGACGTTCGAGCAGGACCGGCTCGAGGCCATGGCCGAGGTGGCCAGCGTGCCGGTGGTCAACGCGCTCTCCGACGATTTCCACCCCTGCCAGGTGCTCGCCGACCTGCAGACCATCGCCGAACGCAAGGGATCGCTTGCCGGACTGCGGATGTCGTACTTCGGCGACGGCGCCAACAACATGGCCCACTCGCTGCTGCTCGGCGGCGTGACCGCCGGCATGCACGTCACCATCGCGGCGCCGGACGGCTTCGCTCCCGCCCCCGCCTTCACGGCGGCGGCGCTCGAGCGCGCCGAAGCCACCGGCGGCTCGGTCACCCTGACCGCGGACGCGGACGCCGCCGCGGCCGGCGCCGACGTCCTGGTGACCGACACGTGGACGTCGATGGGGCAGGAAGGCGACGGCCTGGACCGCCGCACCCCGTTCCGGCCGTTCCAGGTCAACCAGCGGCTGCTGGGCCTGGCCGACCCGGAAGCCATTGTGCTGCACTGCCTTCCGGCGCACCGCGGCGACGAGATCACCGACGAGGTGATGGACGGGCCGGCCAGCGTGGTGTGGGACGAGGCCGAGAACCGGCTGCACGCCCAGAAGGCGTTGCTGGTGTGGCTGCTGGAGCGGTCCCGATGACCCGCTCGAAGGCGGCCGCCGAGACCACCCGGGCCGGCCGGCAGGACCGCATCGTCGCGATCCTGTCGTCGGCGTCGATCAGCAGCCAGAGCGAACTGGCGGCCCGGCTGGCCGACGAGGGCATCGAGGTCACCCAGGCCACGCTGTCACGCGACCTCGAGGAGCTCGGCGCGGTGAAGCTGCGCGGCGCCGACGGCGGCGTGGGCGTCTACATCGTCCCCGAGGACGGCAGCCCGGTGCGCGGCGTATCCGGCGGGACCGCTCGGCTGTCCCGGCTGCTGAGCGAACTCCTGGTCTCCGCCGACGCGAGCGCCAATCTCGCGGTGCTGCGCACCCCGCCCGGCGGTGCCAACTATTTGGCCAGCGCGATCGACCGCGCGGCGCTACCGTACGTCGTCGGCACCATCGCCGGCGACGACACGGTCTTCGTGGCCGCCCGAGAGCCGATGACCGGCGCCGAGCTGGCCCGCACCCTGGAAGAGCTCACCTAAAAAAGGAGATTGGTTCATGTCAGATCGCGTCATCCTGGCTTATTCCGGCGGGCTGGACACCTCGGTCGCGATCAGCTGGATCGGCAAGGAGACCGGCCGCGAGGTGGTGGCGGTGGCGATCGACCTCGGCCAGGGCGGCGAGGACATGGAGGTCGTCCGCCAGCGCGCCCTGGACTGCGGCGCGGTGGAAGCCGTCGTCGTCGATGCCCGCGACGAGTTCGCCGAGGGCTACTGCCTGCCCACCATCTTGAACAACGCGCTCTACATGGACCGCTACCCGCTGGTTTCGGCCATCAGCCGGCCGCTGATCGCCAAGCACCTGGTGGCGGCGGCCCGCGAGCACGGCGGCAGCATCGTCGCGCACGGTTGCACCGGCAAGGGCAACGACCAGGTCCGGTTCGAGGTCGGATTCGCTTCGCTGGCACCGGATTTGGAGGTGCTGGCGCCGGTCCGCGACTACGCGTGGACGCGCGAGAAGGCGATCGCGTTCGCCGAGGAGAACGCGATCCCGATTAACGTCACCAAACGCTCGCCGTTCTCCATCGACCAGAACGTGTGGGGCCGCGCCGTGGAAACCGGTTTCCTGGAACACCTTTGGAACGCGCCCACCAAGGACATCTACGCCTACACCGAAGACCCCACCATCAACTGGAACACCCCCGACGAGGTGATCGTCGGGTTCGAGCGCGGCGTCCCGGTGTCCATCGACGGCAAACCGGTGTCCGTGCTACAGGCCATCGAGGAGCTCAACCGTCGTGCCGGTAGCCAGGGCGTCGGGCGCCTGGACGTGGTCGAGGACCGGCTGGTGGGCATCAAGAGCCGCGAGATCTACGAGGCCCCCGGGGCGATGGTGCTGATCACCGCCCACACCGAGCTCGAGCACGTCACCCTGGAGCGCGAACTGGGCCGCTTCAAGCGCCACACCGACCAGCGCTGGGCGGAGCTGGTCTACGACGGACTCTGGTATTCGCCGCTGAAGACCGCGCTGGAAGCGTTCGTCGCGAAGACCCAGGAGCACGTCACGGGCGAGATCCGAATGGTGTTGCACGGCGGGCACATCGCCGTCAACGGCAGGCGCAGCGCCCAGTCGCTCTACGACTTCAACCTCGCCACCTACGACGAGGGCGACAGCTTCGACCAGTCGGCCGCGAAGGGCTTCGTCTACGTGCACGGGCTGTCGTCCAAGATCGCGTCCCGCCGAGACCTGGCCGCCGACGAAGGTCCGACCGCGACGTGAGCACGCGCGAGGGCTCGCTGTGGGGCGGGCGGTTCGCCGACGGCCCGTCGGACGCGCTGGCCGCCCTGAGCAAGTCCACCCACTTCGACTGGGTCCTGGCCCCCTACGACATCGTCGCCTCGCGGGCGCACACCGTGATTCTGTTTCACGCCGGATTGCTCGACGAGGAGCAGCGCGACGGGCTGCTGGCCGGCCTGGACAGCCTCGCCGAGGACGTGGCCGACGGCAGCTTCACCCCGCTGGTGACCGACGAGGACGTGCACGCCGCGCTGGAGCGCGGGCTGATCGACCGGGTCGGCCCCGACCTGGGTGGCCGGCTGCGGGCCGGGCGGTCGCGAAACGACCAGGTGGCCACCCTGTTCCGGATGTGGCTGCGCGACGCGGTGCGCCGGGTCGCCGACGGGGCGCTGGAGGTGGTGGCCGCGCTGGCGGGCCAGGCCGCCGAGCACCCGACGGCGATCATGCCGGGCAAGACGCACCTGCAGTCCGCGCAGCCGGTCCTGCTGGCCCACCACCTGCTTGCGCACGCACACCCGCTACTGCGCGACGTCGACCGCATCGTCGACTTCGACCGGCGCGCCGCGGTGTCCCCGTACGGCTCGGGGGCGCTGGCGGGCTCGTCGCTGGGGCTGGACCCGGACGCGATCGCCACCAAGCTGGGTTTCGCGGAGGCCGCCGACAACTCCATCGACGCGACCGCCGCCCGGGATTTCGCCGCCGAGGCCGCCTTCATCTTCGCGATGATCGCAGTGGACCTGTCACGGCTGGCCGAGGACATCATCCTGTGGAGTTCGACGGAGTTCGGCTACGTCAGGCTGCACGATTCGTGGTCCACCGGCAGCTCGATCATGCCGCAGAAGAAGAACCCGGACATCGCCGAGCTGGCCCGCGGCAAGTCCGGGCGGCTGATCGGCAACCTGGCCGGGCTGCTGGCGACGCTGAAGGCGCAGCCGCTGGCCTACAACCGCGACCTGCAGGAGGACAAGGAGCCGGTGTTCGACTCGGTCGCCCAGCTGGAGCTGGTGCTGCCGGCGATGGCCGGCCTGGTGGCCAGCCTGACGTTCGACGTCGAGCGGATGGCGGCCCTGGCCCCGGCCGGTTACACGCTGGCCACCGACATCGCCGAGTGGCTGGTGCGGCGGGGGGTGCCGTTCCGAGCCGCGCACGAGGCCGCCGGGGCCGCCGTCCGGGCGGCCGAGGGGCGTTCCGTCGGGCTCGACGAGCTGACCGACGACGAGCTGGCCGCCATCAGCCCCGAGCTGACACCGCAGGTCCGTGAGGTGTTGACGATCGAGGGCTCGGTGTCGTCGCGCGACCGTCGCGGCGGGACCGCGCCGGTCCGGGTCGCCGAGCAGCTCGAAGCCGTCCTGGCCGAGTCCGAAGAGCTCAGGGCGCGGCTCGGCGGCGGGGAATGAGAGGACTTTCGTTTCTGTGCCGCGCGGCGGCATGCCGACTAAACTGCCCGCAGAAAGTGATCCGGGTGAACATTTCGGCCCTGATCTTCGTCGTCAAGGGGTGGGACCAATGAGCGTCGTCGCTGGCGTTTCCGGCGCTTTGCCGCCGTACCGCTATTCCCAGCGCGAGCTCACCGACTTCTTCGTCAGCATCCCGGAGTTCGAGGGCTACGAGGACATCGTCCGGCAGTTGCACACCAGCGCAAAGGTCAACAGCCGGCACCTGGTGCTGCCGCTGGAGCGGTATCCCAGCCTGAACGACTTCGGCCTGGCCAACCGGATCTTCATCGAAAACGCGGTCAACCTGGGCTGCGAGGCCCTTTCGGGCGCGCTCGACGAGGCCGGCCTGCGGCCCCAGGACCTGGACGTGCTCATCACGACGACGGTCACCGGCCTCGCGGTGCCCTCACTGGACGCCCGGATCGCCGGGCGGCTGGGGCTGCGCGAGGACGTGCGCCGGGTGCCGCTGTTCGGCCTGGGCTGCGTGGCCGGGGCCGCGGGCGTGGCCCGGCTCAACGACTACCTGCGCGGGGCGCCCGACGGCGCCGCGGCCCTGATCTCGGTCGAGCTCTGTTCGCTCACCTATCCGGGCTACAAGCCGACGCTGCAGGGCATGGTCGGCAGCGCGCTGTTCGCCGACGGTGCCGGCGCCGTGGTCGCCGTCGGCGACCGCCGCGCCGAACAGGTGGGCGCCGGCGGGCCCGCCATCCTCGACTCGCGCAGCACGCTCTATCCCGATTCGCTGCGGACCATGGGCTACGACGTCGGCGCCACGGGGTTCGAGCTGGTGCTGGCCAAGGACCTGGCCCAAGTAGTCGAGGAGCACATCGAGCGGGACGTCACTGGGTTCCTCGGTGCGCACGGGCTGACGACGACCGACATCGGTGCCTGGGTGAGCCATCCCGGCGGCCCGAAGATCATCGAGGCGATCAACGCGAGCCTGGGCCTGCCGCCGGATGCCCTGGAACTGACCTGGCGCTCATTGGGTGAGATCGGCAATCTTTCGTCGGCGTCCGTGCTGCACGTGTTGCGGGACACCCGGGCCAAGCCGCCACCCAGCGGGAGCCCCGGCTTGATGATCGCGATGGGTCCGGGATTCTGTTCCGAACTCGTACTGTTGCGCTGGCATTGAGCTAAGGCATTACCTCTTGTACCCCGTGTTTTCTCGCCCAGGTCACGTCCCGTGAACAGCAACCCCGAGGAGCTCGTCAGGGCCCTGCGCGCTTCGCTCAAGGAAAACGAGCGGCTGAAGCGCGAGGCGCGCGAATACCTCGCCGCGGCAACCGAACCCGTGGCGGTGGTCGGAATGGGTTGCCGGTACCCCGGGGGCGTGGATTCCCCGGAGGCCTTATGGCAGATGGTGGTCGAGGGCCGCGACGTGGTCTCCGATTTCCCCGGGGACCGCGGCTGGAACCTGTCGGGGCTGTTCGATCCAGACCCCGACGCGGTGGGAAAGTCCTACGCGCGGTGCGGCGGCTTTCTGCCCGACGTGGCCGACTTCGACGCCGCGTTCTTTTCCATCGCGCCCAGCGAGGCGCTGGCGATGGATCCACAGCAACGCCTGCTGCTGGAGGTGTCCTGGGAGGCGTTGGAGCGGGCCGGGATTGACCCCGCCGACCTGAGGGGCTCGGCGACGGGTGTGTTCGCGGGGATCTTCCACGGTTCGTACGGCGGCCAGGGGCGGGTGCCGGGACACCTGGAGCGCTACGGGCTGCGCGGGTCGACGCTGAGTGTGGCCTCGGGACGGGTGGCCTACGCGCTGGGCTTGGAGGGTCCGGCCGTTTCGGTCGACACGGCCTGTTCGTCGTCGTTGGTGGCCTTGCATCTGGCGGCCCGGTCGCTGCGCGCCGGCGAATGTGACCTGGCGCTGGCCGGCGGCGTGACGGTGATGGCGACGCCGGCGATGTTCATCGAGTTCAGCCGGCAGCGGGCACTGGCCGCCGACGGGCGGTGCAAAGCCTACGCGGGCGCGGCCGACGGGACGGGCTTCTCCGAAGGCGTCGGCGTGCTGGTGCTGGAAAGGCTTTCCGACGCACGTCGTTTCGGGCATCCGGTGCTGGCGCTGCTGCGCGGGTCGGCGGTCAATCAGGACGGTGCCTCGAACGGACTGGCGACGCCGAACGGGCCGTCGCAGCAGCGGGTGATCCGCGCCGCGTTGGCCGATGCGCGGCTGCGGACGGCCGACGTGGATCTGGTGGAGGGCCACGGCACGGGCACCACCCTCGGGGATCCGATTGAGGCGCAAGCGGTTCTGGCGACGTACGGGCAGGACCGGCCGGCGGACCGGCCGCTGTGGCTGGGGTCGATCAAGTCCAACATGGGCCACACCTCGGCGGCCGCGGGCGCCGGCGGCGTGATCAAGATGGTGCAGGCGATCCGGCATGGGGTGATGCCCAAGACGTTGCACGTGGATGTGCCCACCCCGCATGTGGATTGGTCGGCGGGGGCGGTGTCGCTGCTGACCGAGGCGCGGGAGTGGCCGGCGCTGGACCGGCCGCGCCGAGCGGGGGTGTCGTCGTTCGGGATCAGCGGCACCAACGCCCACGTCATCGTGGAGCAGCCGCCGCCGGAGACCGAAAGCTCCACGCCCGCGGGCGATGACGCGCCGGCGCCGTGGGTGCTGTCGGCCCGGTCGGCCGACGCCCTGGCCAACCAGGCGGCCCGGCTGCTGGCGCGGGCGAACGACGACCCGGGCCTGCGGACGGTCGACGTGGCGTGGTCGCTGATCTCGACGCGGTCGCTGTTCGAGCACCGAGCCGTGCTGGTGGGTGCGGACCGCGAGCGCTTGCTGGCGGAGCTGGCCGGGGTGGCCGCCGGCGCGCCGGGCGCGGGTGCGGTGGTGGGCCGGGCGCAACCGGTGGGCAAGACGGTGTTCGTGTTTCCCGGGCAGGGCTCGCAATGGCTCGGCATGGGGGCCGAATTGCTGGACAGTTCGGCGGTTTTCGCCGAACACCTGCAGCGCTGCGAGAAGGCGCTCGCCGAACACGTGGAGTGGTCGTTGATCGACGTCCTCCGCGGGGCGCCGGGCGCGCCCGGGTTGGACCGGGTGGACGTGGTGCAGCCGGCGCTGTGGGCGGTGATGGTGTCGCTGGCCGAGTTGTGGCGCTCGGTGGGCGTGGTCCCCGATGCGGTGATCGGTCATTCGCAGGGCGAGATCGCGGCCGCCTATGTGGCGGGAGCGCTTTCGCTGGAGGACGCCGCCAGGGTGGTGGCGCTGCGGAGCCGGCTGCTGGTGTTATTGTCGGGTGCGGGCGGCATGGTGTCGCTGGCCTGCGGCCTGGCCCGCGCCGAGGAATTGATCGCCGGGTGGGGCGATCGGTTGAATGTCGCCGCCGTCAACGGGGTTTCCGCGGTGGTGGTGTCCGGCGAGGTGGACGCGCTCGAGGAGTTGATGCGGCACTGCGAGGCCGCCGGCGTGCGTGCCCGCAGGATCGACGTCGACTACGCTTCCCACTCCCGGCACGTCGACGCGATCCGCGCGGAGCTGGGCGAAGCGCTGGCCGGCATCGCGCCGCGGTCGTCCCCGGTTGCCCTGTATTCCACCGTCACCGGTGACCTGATCGACACCGCGGGCCTGGACGCCGACTACTGGTACCGCAGCATCCGGCAACCGGTCCAGTTCGAACGGGCGGTGCGCAACGCGTGCGGGGCCGGGTATGGCGTGTTCGTCGAGTCCAGCCCGCACCCCGTGCTGCTCGCCGCCGTCGAGGAGACGGTGGCCGACTGCGGTGGCGACGCGTTCGTGGTCCCGTCGCTGGGTCGCGACGACGGTTCGCTGCAACGGTTTTGGCTCTCGGCGGGCCAGGCCCACGTGGCCGGATTACCGGTGGACTGGCGGGCCGTGATCGCCGGTCTCGGCGGGCGGCGCGTGGACCTGCCGACGTACGGGTTCGTGCGGCAGCGGTTTTGGCTGCCCGGCGGGTCGACGGGTTCCGGGGACGTGGCCACCCTGGGGCTGGCCGGGGCGCGGCACGCCCTGCTGGGCGCGGTGGTGCAGCGGCCCGATTCCGGCGGGGTGGTCCTGACGGGCCGACTGTCGACGGCCGCGCAGCCGTGGCTGGCCGACCACGCGGTGGGCGGCACGGTGTTGTTCCCCGGTGCGGGGTTCGTGGAGCTGGCCATCCGGGCCGGTGACGAGGTCGGTTGTGCGGCGCTCGAGGAGCTGACGTTGTCGGCCCCGTTGGTGCTGCCCGTGGCGGACGGCGTGCAGGTGCAGGTGGTGGTCGGCGCCGCCACCGAGTCGGGGCAGCGCGAGCTGTCGGTGTATTCGGCCGCCGCTCAGTCGGATTGGGTGCTGCACGCCCAGGGCGTGGTGCGCCCCGCGGCGGTGCCGCCGGCCGGGGATCTGTCAGTGTGGCCGCCGCCGGGCGCGGCGCCGGTGGACGTGGCCGACGCCTACGCGCGGCTCGCGGAGCGGGGCTACGAGTACGGCCGGGCCTTCCGCGGCCTGCGGGCGATGTGGCGCCGGGGCGACGAGATCTTCGCCGACATCGCGCTGCCGGACGACGCCGGCGCGCAAGACGGCGGCTTCGGCATACACCCGGTGCTGTTGGACGCGGCGCTGCACGCGCTCGGTGTCGCCGCGGGGCAGGGCCAGACCATGCTGCCGTTCTCCTGGCAGGGGGTGTCGTTGCACGCGGCGGGCGCATCGCGGGCGCGGGTCCGGCTGGCGCCCTCCGGCGCCGGGGCGGTGTCGGTGGAATTGGCCGACGGCTCCGGGCTGCCGGTGTTTTCGGCGCGTTCGATGGCGATGCGCCCCGTCTCGGCCGAGCAGCTGTCGCTCGCGGCCGCACCCGCCGAGGGGTTGTTCGAGGTGGCGTGGGCACCGATAGCGTTGAGCGGCAATGATTCCGACGCCACGCTGTGGGAGCCGGGCGCCCACGGCGGCGACGTGGTCCGGTCGGTGCACGCGGCCACCACCGAGGCGCTGGGTGAGCTGCAATCGTGGTTGCGCGACGAGGGGTCCGGAACGCTGGCGGTACAGACCCGTGGGGCGGTCGCGCTCGCCGGTGAGGACGTCGCGGACCTGGCCGGTGCGGCGGTGTGGGGGCTGGTGCGGTCGGCCCAGGCCGAGCACCCGGGCCGGGTGGTGCTGATCGACTCCGACGGATCGCTGGACACGCGCGCGGTTATCGGCTGCGGCGAACCGCAATTGGCGGTGCGCGGGGGAGTGGCCTACGCCCCCCGGATGCGGCCCGCGCGACGGGGAGCGGTGCTGCGGCTGCCCTCCGGGGGCTGGCGGCTGGATGCCGGCGGCGGGGGCACGCTGGAAGACCTGGTGGTCAGCCCGTGCCCGCGGGTGGAACTCGAGGCCGGGCAGGTCCGGGTGGCGGTGGCCGCGGTAGGGGTGAACTTCCGGGATGTGTTGGTGGCCTTGGGCATGTATCCCGGCGGCGGGCAGTTGGGGGCCGAGGGCGCGGGCGTCGTCGTCGAGGTCGGCCCCGGCGTGGCGGGGCTGACGGTCGGCGATGCGGTGATGGGGTTGCTGGGGGTGGTCGGTTCCGAGGCGGTGGTCGATCAGCGGTTGGTCACGCGGGTGCCGGAGGGCTGGTCGCTGGTCACGGCCGCGGGAGTTCCGGTGGTGTTCCTCACCGCGCTCTACGGGTTGTCGGTATTGGCCGGGCTGCGCGCCGGCGAGCGGGTGCTGGTGCATGCCGCCACCGGCGGGGTGGGCATGGCCGCGGTCCAGCTGGCGCGGCACTGGGGCGCCGAGGTCTTCGCCACCGCGAGCCGCGGCAAGTGGGATACCCTGCGCGCGATGGGCTTCGACGAGGACCACATCGGCGACTCCCGGACGCTGGACTTCGAGGAGAAGTTCTCGGCGGCCGCCGGCGGGGCCGGGGTCGACGTGGTGCTCAACTCCCTGGCCGGTGAGTTCACCGACGCCTCGCTGCGGCTGCTGGCCCCCGGCGGGCGGTTCATCGAGATGGGCAAGACCGACGTCCGCGACCCGCGCGTCATCGCCGAACGGTATCGGGGCGCGCGGTATTGCGCCTTCGATCTGCTGGAGGCCGGCGCCGACCGCACCGCGGCGATGCTGGCCCAGATCGTCGGGCTGCTGAGGGACGGCGCCGTGACGCCGTTGCCGCTCAAGGCCTTTGACGTGCGATGCGCCTCGGCGGCGTATCGGTTCGTCAGCCAGGCCCGCCACATCGGCAAGGTCGCGTTGACCATCCCGTCCGGGCCCGGTGCGATGCTGAGCGGGTGTGGCGGCCTGGCCGGCGGCAGCGTGGTGATCACCGGCGGCACCGGCATGGCCGGCTCGGCGCTGGCGCATCACCTCGTCGACCGCTATGGCGTCGCCCATGTGGTCCTGGCCAGCCGCGCCGGCGCTGAGGCCGCAGGGGTGGCGGAGGTGGTTGATCGCCTGCAGCAGGCCGGCGCCCGGGTGTCGGTGGTGGCGTGCGACGTGTCCGACCGTGACGCGGTCGCGGCGATGCTGGCGCGGATACCGGCGGAGTATCCGCTGCGCGGTGTGGTGCACGCGGCCGGCATCCTCGACGACGGGCTGGTGCTGTCATTGACCCCGGACCGGGTGGACGCGGTGCTGCGGGCCAAGGTCGACGGGGCCTGGCACCTGCACGAGCTGACCCGGGAGCTTGATCTGTCTGCGTTCGTGGTGTTTTCGTCGATGGCCGGCATCGTCGGCACCCCGGGCCAGGCCAATTACGCGGCGGCCAACAGT
Source organism: Mycobacterium sp. E2238 (assembly GCF_001672665.1). Lineage (NCBI taxonomy): Bacteria > Bacillati > Actinomycetota > Actinomycetes > Mycobacteriales > Mycobacteriaceae > Mycobacterium > Mycobacterium sp. E2238. The sequence goes on from NZ_LZKF01000258.1 coordinate 93,621, forward strand.
TTCCTCGACGGGCTGGTCGCCTACCGGCGATCGCACGGGCTCCCGGGCTTGTCGCTGGCGTGGGGCCTTTGGGAGCAGGCCTCGGCGATGACGGCCCACCTCGGCGAGCGCGACAAGGCCCGGATGAGCAGGCTCGGCATCGCGCCACTGTCCACCGAGCAGGCGCTGGAGTCGTTCGACGCCGCCATGCTGGTCGACACCCCGGTGCTGATGGCCGCCCGGGTGGATCGGGTTGCGTTGTCCGACAACGCCGCCGCGCTGCCCCCGCTGCTGAGCGAACTGGCCGCCCGGACCACCCGGCGCGTCATCGACGACGCCGATGCGACCGCCCTGATGACGGGTCTCACCGCGCGCCTGCACGGTCTGTCTCCCGAGGCGCGCCAGCGCGAGCTGGTCGACCTGGTCTGCGGCAACGCGGCGACCGTGCTGGGGTTGCCCAATCCCGCCGACATCAACGCCGGCCGCGCATTCGGTGACCTGGGCTTCGATTCGCTCACCGCCGTCGAACTGCGCAACCGGCTGAAAACGGCTACCGGGCTGACGCTTTCACCCACGCTGATCTTCGACTACCCGACGCCGGCGGTGCTGGCCGGGCACCTGGACACCCAACTGGCCGGCACGGCGGCGAGCGACCAGCCGGACCTGATGGCCCGCTTCACCGACATCACCCGGGAATTGCAGGCGCTGCTCAGCCGGCCCGACTGGGCCGCCGGCGACAGATCGGCGCTGCGGGCCCGCCTGCACAACCTGCTCGCCGCCCTGGGCCCCGCCGACCACCCCGCCCCCGAGGGCCTCGACGCCGACCTCGATGCCGCGACCGAAAGCGAACTCTTTGCCATCCTCGACGAAGAACTCGGCAACTGAGACCATGCCGGATACCACGCAGCACGTCGACTATCTGAAGCGCCTGACGGCGGATCTCCGGCGGGCCCGGCGACGCGTCTCGGAGCTGGAAGGCCGGCTGTCCGAACCAATCGCGGTGGTGGGCATGGCCTGCCGCTACGCGGGCGGGGTCGATTCGCCGGAGACGCTCTGGGAAATGGTGAACGCGGGCCGCGACGCGGTGTCGGACTTTCCGGCGGACCGCGGCTGGGATGTCGAGGGGCTGTACGACCCGGACCCGGACGCGGCCGGGAAGATGTACACCCGGCAGGGCAGCTTCCTGCGCGACGCGGCGGACTTCGACGCCGGATTCTTCGGGGTCGGGCCGAGCGAGGCCCTGGCGATGGATCCGCAGCAGCGGTTGATGCTGGAGATCTCGTGGGAAGCGTTGGAGCGCGCCGGCATTGACCCGCTGGGACTGCGCGGCTCGGCGACCGGAGTGTTCGCCGGTGTCATCCACGCCGGCTACGGCGGAGAGGTGAAGGGCGAGCTGGAGGGCTACGGGCTGACCGGTTCCACACTGAGCGTGGCCTCGGGCCGGGTGTCCTACGTGTTGGGCCTGGAAGGCCCTGCGGTGTCGGTGGATACGGCGTGTTCGTCGTCGTTGGTGGCCATGCACCTGGCGGCGCAGTCGCTGCGTTCCGGTGAATGTGACCTGGCGCTTGCCGGTGGTGTGACCGTGATGGCCACGCCCGCCGCGTTCGTGGAGTTCAGCCGGCAGCGGGCGCTGGCCCCGGACGGCCGGTGCAAGGTGTACGCCGGCGCGGCGGACGGGACGTCGTGGTCGGAAGGCGCGGGCGTCCTGGTGCTGGAGCGGCTGGCCGACGCGCGGCGGTTGGGCCATCCGGTGGTCGCGGTGCTGCGGGGTTCGGCGGTGAACCAGGACGGCGCCTCGAACGGACTGACCGCGCCCAACGGGCCCTCGCAGCAGCGGGTGATTCGCGCCGCCCTGGCCAACGCCGGGTTGACGGCGGCGGACGTCGACGTGGTCGAGGGCCACGGCACGGGAACGGTTTTGGGCGACCCCATCGAGGCTCAGGCCCTGCTGGCGACCTACGGGCAGGACCGGCCGGCGGACCGGCCGCTGTGGCTGGGGTCGATCAAGTCCAACATCGGTCACACGTCGGCGGCGGCCGGAGTGGCCGGGGTGATCAAGATGGTGCAGGCGATGCGGCATGGGGTGATGCCCCAGACGCTGCATGTGGATGTGCCGTCGCCGCACGTGGATTGGTCGGCGGGTGCGGTGTCGGTGTTGACCGAACCCCAGCCGTGGCCGGCGCGGGACGGGCAGCGCCGCGCGGGGGTGTCGTCGTTCGGGATCAGCGGGACGAATGCCCACGTGATCGTCGAGCAGCCACCGGCGGAGCCGGAACATGCTGCGCCGCAAGGCGATCGGCAAGACGCGGCGATCCCGTGGCTGGTGTCGGCTCGGTCGGCCGACGCGCTGGCCGCCCAGGCGGGGCGGCTGCTGGCCCACCTGGACGCCGACCCGGAACTGGGCGTCGTGGACGTGGGCTGGTCGCTGGCCACCACGCGGGCGGCCCTGGAGCACCGCGCGGTGCTGGTGGGCGGCGACCGCGACAGCCTGCTGTCCGGGCTGGCCGGCGTGGCGTCCGGGGAACCGGGCCCCGGTGTGATGGTCGGGCGCACCCGCCCAGTCGGCAAGCGCGCGTTCGTGTTTCCCGGCCAGGGCTCGCAGCGACTCGGGATGGGACGCCAACTGCATGAGCGCTTCCCGGTGTTCGCCCAGGCCTTCGACGAGGCCGTTGCGGCGGTGGACGTCCACGCGCGGCTACCGCTGCGCGGCGTGATGTGGGGCAACGACCCGGAGTTGTTGGAGAGCACGGAGTTTGCCCAGCCGGCGTTGTTCGTGCTCGAGGTCGCCCTGGCGGCGCTGTGGCAGTCCTGGGGTGTGACGCCCGATGTGGTGATCGGCCACTCCGTGGGGGAGATCGCCGCGGCCTGCGTGGCCGGGGTGCTGTCGCTGGCAGACGCCGCGCGGGTGGTGACGGCCCGCGGCCGGTTGATGGCGGCGCTGCCGGCGGGCGGGGTCATGGTGGCGGTGACGGCCACCGAGGCCGAGGTCGCACCGCTGCTGAACGAGAATGTGAGCGTCGCGGCGGTCAACGGCCCCGACGCGGTCGTGCTGTCGGGCGAGCGGGCCGCCGTGACGGCCGCGGCCGACCGGCTGGCCGACTGCGGCAGGCGGGTGCGGCAGCTGGCCGTCTCGCACGCATTCCACTCGCCGCTGATGGAGCCCATGATCGGGGAGTTCTCCGCGGTGCTGGCCGGGATATCGCCCGGGGCGCCGCGAATCGACTTGATTTCCAACGTGACCGGGCAATTGGCCGGACCCGGATACGGGTCCGCCGACTACTGGGTCGAGCACGTGCGCCGGCCGGTGCGGTTCGTCGACGGGGTGCGGTCGGCCGAATCGCTGGGTGCCGGCGCGTTCGTGGAAGTGGGGCCGGGCGCGGCGTTGACGGCCGCGGTGGAACAGTCCCTGGCGACCGAGCCGGCCGTTTCGGCGGTGTCGATGCCCAAGGACCGCCCCGAAGTCGACTCGCTGCTGCTGGCGGCCGGGCAGCTGTTCGCCTCCGGCGCCGACGTGGACTGGGCCGCGGCCTTCGACGGCCTGGACGCCCACCGGGTCGGCCTGCCGACGTATGCCTTTCAGCGGCGCAGGTTTTGGCTGCCGAGCGAGTCGGTGGGCGGGCGGGACACCGCCGGCCTGGGTCTGACCGCGGCCGGGCACGCGCTGTTGGGCGCCGTGGTCGAACGCCCCGATTCGGGCGGGGTGGTGCTGACGGGCCGGCTGTCGACGGCGGCCCAGCCCTGGCTGGCCGATCACGCGGTGACCGGCACGGTGTTGTTCCCGGGCGCCGGGTTCGTGGAGCTGATGCTGCGGGCCGGCGACGAGGTCGGCTGTCCGGTGATCGAGGAGCTGACGCTATCGGCGCCGTTGCCGCTGCCGCCCGCCGGCACGGTGCGCGTGCAGGTGGTGGTGGACGCCGCCGGCGAAGGCGGATCCCGGGCGGCCGCGGTGTACTCGCAGGCCGGCCCGGAGTGGGCGCTGCACGCCCAGGGTGTGTTGAGCGAAGGCTCGCCGGCACCGGCCGCGGACCTGTCGGTGTGGCCGCCGGTCGGCGCCAAGGCGGTCGATGTGTCCGGCGCCTACGACGATTTGGCGGCGCGCGGCTACGGGTATGGTCCGGCCTTCCAAGGGCTGCGGAAGGTGTGGCGGCGGGGCGACGAGACCTTCGCTGAGGTCGAGGCCCCACAGCAGGCCGGTGTCACGGTGGGCGGCTTCGGGATTCATCCGGTGGTACTGGACGCGGCCCTGCACGCTTTGGGGGTGGCCGACGAGCGGGCCGAGACCGTCCTGCCGTTCTCCTGGCAAGGGGTGTGTCTGCATGCGGCCGGGGCGTCGCGGGTCCGGGTGCGGCTGGCGCCGGTGGGCACGGGTGCCGTGGCGGTCGAGCTGGCCGACTCGTCGGGCTTGCCCGTGCTGTCGGTGCGCGAGCTGGTGACGCGTCCGGTCACGGCCGCACAGCTGTCGGCGGCCGCGGCGGCGCGTTCCGGTGGTGGCGAACTGCTGGAGGCGGTGTGGTCCCCGGTTCCGTTGCCGGACAACGGCCTCGAAGCGGCCCCCGAGATGTGGCAGCCGGCGTCGAACGGCCCGGGCGTGGTCGGCTCGGTCTACGCCGCCACACACGAGGCGTTGGGCGTGTTGCAGTCCCGGGGCGACGGGTCCGGGCCGCTGGTGGTGCTGACCCGGGGGGCGGTCGCGCTGCCCGGTGAGGACGTGTCGGACCTGGCCGGTGCGGCGGTGTGGGGGCTGGTGCGGTCGGCGCAGGCCGAGCATCCCGGACGTGCGGTGCTGGTCGACTCCGATGGGTCCCTCGACCTCGGGTCCGTAATCGGCTGCGGGGAACCGCAATTGATCGTGCGCGAGGGCGTCGCCTACGGTGCCCGGCTCAAGCCGGTCAAGGCGCACCCGGTGCTGCGGTTCCCCGAAGCGCCGTCGGTCTGGCGGCTGGCCGCCGGTGATGCCGGGACGCTGGAGGACCTGGCGGTGGTATCCGGTCCGCCAGCGGAACTGGCCGCCGGTCAGGTGCGGGTGGCGGTGGCCGCGGCCGGGGTGAACTTCCGCGACGTGCTGGTGGCCCTGGGCATGTATCCGGGCCTCGCGCAGTTGGGCGCCGAGGGCGCGGGGGTGGTGACCGAGATCGGGCCCGGCGTCACCGATTTGGCCGTTGGCGACGCGGTCATGGGCATCCTGGGCCTGACGGGGTCGGAGGCGGCCGTCGACCGGCGGCTGGTGACCCCGGTGCCGCCGGGCTGGTCGTTCACCCAGGCGGCCGGTGTGCCGGTGGTGTTCCTGACGGCGTATTACGGGCTGTCGGACCTCGGCGGCCTGCGGGCCGGCGAGCGCGTGCTGGTGCACGCCGCGGCCGGCGGGGTGGGCATGGCGGCGGTGCAGCTGGCCCGGCATTGGGGCGCCGAGGTGTTCGCGACCGCCAGCCGCGGCAAGTGGGACACCCTGCGCGCCATGGGTTTCGACGACGACCACATCGCGGATTCGCGAACCCTGGACTTCGAGGAAAAGTTCTCCGCCGCGACGGGCGGCGCCGGCATGGACGTCGTGCTCAACTCGCTGGCCGGCGAGTTCACCGACGCCTCGCTGCGGTTGTTGGGCCCCGGCGGGCGTTTCATCGAGATGGGCAAGACCGACCTGCGCGACCCGGACGCGATCGCCCAAACCTACCGCGCGTTCGATCTGATGGAGGCGGGCCCGGACCGCATCGCGGAGATGTGGGCGGAATTGATGCGGTTGTTCGCGGCCGGAGCTCTGAAGCCATTGCCCGTCAAGGCCTTCGATGTGCGTCGCGCCGCGGACGCCTACCGGTTCGTCAGCCAGGCCCGCCACATCGGCAAGGTCGTGCTCACCATGCCCGAGGGGGCTGCCGGGCTGACCGGCGGCACGGCGTTGATCACCGGGGGGACCGGCATGGCCGGCTCGGCGGTGGCGCGTCACCTGGTCGAGCGCTACCGCGTGCCGAACGTCATGCTGGTCAGCCGCGGCGGTGAGCGCGCGGACGGGCTGTCCGGACTGGTCGCCGAGCTGCGTGAGGCCGGGGCCCAGGTGTCCGTGATCGCCTGCGACGTCGGTGACCGCGACGCCGTCGCGCGGTTGCTGGCGCAGGTACCGGCGCGCTACCCGCTGCGCGGCGTGTTCCATGCCGCCGGGGTGCTCGACGACGCGGTGATCGCGTCCCTGACCCCGGAGCGCATCGACGCTGTGCTGCGCTCGAAGGTCGACGGGGCATGGCACCTGCACGAGCTGACCCGGGGGCTGGATCTTTCGGCGTTCGTGATGTTTTCGTCGATGGCGGGGATCGTGGGCGCCCCGGGTCAGGGCAACTACGCGGCCGCCAACAGCTTCCTGGACGCCCTGGCGGCGTACCGCCACGCCCACCGCCTGCCCGGCTTGTCGATCGCCTGGGGGATGTGGGAAGAGGAGTCGGCCATGACCCGCAACCTCACCGACCGCGACAAGGCGCGGATGAGCCGCGCCGGGCTCGCCCCGCTGTCCACGCGCCAGGCGCTCGATCTGCTCGACGCCGCGCTGCTGGCCGAGCCGCCGGCGGTCGTGGCCACCCGCCTCGACACCGCCGCGCTGGCGCACGCCGGCGCCGCGCTGCCGCCGCTGCTGAGCCAGCTGGCCACCCGGTCGGCGCGGCGGGTTCTCGACCCGACCGACATGGTGTCGCTGACGGGCCTGCGCGCGCGGCTGGACGGCCTGGCGCCCGAGCAGCGGAGGCGCGAGCTGGTGGAGCTGGTCTGCGGCAACGCCGCCAGGGTGTTGGGCCACAGCACCGCGGACGTCGACGGCGAGCAGGCCTTCGGAGACCTCGGCTTCGACTCGCTGACCGCGGTGGAGCTGCGCAACAGGCTCAAAATCGCGACCGGACTGCCCCTTTCGCCCACGCTGATTTTCGATCACCCCACCCCGGCGGCCTTGGCCGAGCATCTCGACAGCCAGCTGAGCACCGGCGCAAGCGGCGAGCCGCCCAACCGCATGGCCCGCTTCAACGACGTGGCCCGCGAGTTGCAGGCACTGCTCGGCCGGTCCGACTGGAGCCCCGACGACAAAGCAAAGCTCGTCGCCCGGCTCGAAGGTTTGCTGAACACCCTCACCGGGCCGGCGGAAGTGCCCTACCCGGACTACTCCGACGACCCGTTCGACGACGACATCGCCACCGCCACCGAAAGTCAGCTCTTCGCCATCCTCGACGAAGAGATGGGCCCCTAACATGACCGACGTCGCGGTCATCGGTCTCGCGTGCCGATTCCCCGGCGCGGCAAGCCCCCGCGAGTTCTGGGATCTCATCCGCGACGGCCGCGAGGCGACGCAACTGCCCGGGGACGTCGCGGAGTTCGACGCCGACTTCTTCAACCTCTCGCCGCGGGAGGCGTCCGCGATGGACCCTCGGCAACGATTGGCGCTCGAACTGACGTGGGAAGCCTTCGAAGACGCTTTCGTGGTTCCCGAAACCGCTCGCGGAACGGCGATTTCGGTGTACTTCGGGGCGATGGCCGACGATTACGCCGTCCTCACCCTGCGCGACATCGCCGACCACCTCGACCACCACTCGTTCGCCGGCATCAGCCGCGGGATGATCGCCAACCGGGTCTCGTACGCCTTCGGATTGCAGGGTCCCAGCATGACCGTCGACTCCGGTCAATCGTCTTCGTTGGTCGCCGTGCACCTGGCCTGCGAAAGCCTGCGCGCGGGCGAGTCGGCGCTGGCGATCGCCGGCGGGGTTCACCTGAACCTGGCCGACGAAACGGCAATGCTGGAACGCGAATTCGGCGCGCTGTCGACGTCGGGTCACACCTACGCGTTCGATCGGCGCGCGGACGGCTACGTCCGCGGCGAGGGTGGGGGACTGGTGCTGCTCAAGCCGCTGCCGGCGGCCATGCGGGACGGTGACCGCATTCATGCGGTCATCCGGGGCAGCGCGGCGGGTAATTCCGGGCACACGGCCGCCGGCCAGACGGTGCCGTCGGTTTCCGGTGAGGCCGACGTGATCCGGCGGGCGCTTGCCGCCGCCGGCCTGGGCGGCGGCGACATCGACTACGTGGAGGCGCACGGCACCGGCACGAAGGTCGGCGACGCGGTCGAGGCACGGGCGCTGGGTGAGGTGTTCGGTGCGCGCGAGCATCCGCTGCGGGTGGGGTCGGTGAAGACCAACATCGGCCACGCCGGGGGCGCCGCGGGAATTGCGGGCCTGCTCAAGACCGTGCTGGCGGTGCGGCATTCGGTGGTTCCGCCGAGCCTCAACTACGCCGACGGAAATCCCGACCTGGAATACCTGCGGGTCAACGTAGATGCGCTGCGCTGGCCGGCGGCGGGCCGTCCGCGCCGGGCCGGGGTGTCGTCGTTCGGCATGGGCGGCACGAACGCGCATGTCATCGTGGAACAGGCTCCCGCGCAACAGGATCCGCACGCGGATAAGTTTGACGGGTCAGTGGCGTGGGTGCTGTCGGCCCGCTCGGAGCAGGCCCTGGCCAACCAGGCGCGGCGGCTGGCGGAGCGGGTGGCCCACTCGGGCGTGACCGCGGCGGACGTGGGCTGGTCGTTGGCGACCACGCGCTCGGTGTTCGAGCATCGGGCGGTGCTGGTGGGCTCAGATCGCGACGTGCTGACGCGCGGCCTGGCCGGACTGGCGGCCGGAGGGCCGGCCCCCGGTGTGGTGGTGGGCCGGGCCGGGCCGGCGGGCCAGACGGCCTTCGTGTTTCCCGGCCAAGGCTCGCAATGGCCGGGCATGGGCCGCCAACTGCATCAACGCTTTCCGGCCTTCGCCCACGCCTTCGACGAGGCCGCGGCGGCGATCGACGCCCACCTGCGGTCGCCGGTGCGCGAGGTGATGTGGGGCACCGACGCCGAGCTGTTGCAGGGCACGGAGTTCGCGCAGCCGGCACTGTTCGTCTTCGAGATCGCCCTGGCCGCGTTGTGGCGGTCCTGGGGCGTGACACCCGAAGTGGTGCTGGGTCATTCGGTGGGGGAGATCGTCGCGGCCTGCGTGGCGGACGTGTTGTCGCTGGACGACGCGGCGCGCATCGTGGCGGTCCGCGGCGAATTGATGGCGGCGCTGCCGGCCGGCGGGGCGATGGTGGCGGTGAGCGCCGGCGAGGCCGAGGTCGCGCCGCTGCTGAACGACGGCGTGAGCATCGCGGCGGTCAACGGGCCCAATTCGGTGGTCCTGTCCGGTGAGCGGGCCGCGGTGGAAACCGTGGCCGACCGGCTGGCGGGCACCGGCCGGCGGACGCACCGGTTGGCGGTCTCGCACGCGTTTCACTCGGCGTCGATGGAGCCGATGCTCGAGGAGTTCGCGCATCGGGTGGCCGACATCGAGCCGCGACGGCCGCGAATCTGCCTGGTGTCCAACGTCTCCGGAGAGCCGGCCGGAACGGGGTACGGGTCCGCCGACTACTGGGTCGAGCACGTGCGCCGGCCGGTGCGTTTTCTCGACGGCGTGCGCACCGCCGAGGCCTTGGGGGCGACGGTGTTCGTCGAGGTGGGCCCGGGCGGTGGGTTGAGCGCCGCGGTCGACCAATCGCTGGCCACCGACCGGCCGATCTCGGTGGTCACCGTGCCCAAGGATGCTCCGGAGATCGAGTCGGTGCTCAGCGCGGCAGGCCGGCTCTTCACCGCCGGAGTGGGCGTGAGCTGGCCGGCCGTGTTCGACGGCTCGCATGCGCGCCGGGTCGACCTGCCCACGTATGGCTTTGCCCGGCAACGGTTCTGGCTCGGTGACGAGCATAATGCGTTGCCCGGCAAGGTAACCCGGTCGCCGGGGCTGGCCGAACAATTGCACGCCCTGGACCCCGCGCAGCAGCAGAGCCGGCTTGCCGAGCTGGTCTGCGAGCACACGGCCGCCGTGTCGGGTCATCCGGACGGCCGAGCCATCGACCGCGATCGTGCCTTCGCCGACCTCGGGTTCGACTCGCTGACCGGCGTCGAACTGCGCAACCGGCTGACCACGGCGACCGGGCTGGCGCTTTCGCGGACCCTGATCTTCGACTATCCCACCCCCGCGGCGCTGGCCGATCATCTGCGCCGGCAGTTGTTCCGCGGCGAAGACGACGAATCGGACGAGGAAAAGGTGTGGTCGACGCTGCGCGGCATCCCGCTCGCCGAGCTTCGAAGAACGGGATTGCTCGACAAACTTCTGCTGCTCGCCGGGGGCCCGGAAAGCGTTGTCGCCGAACCGGTCATCGACATGATCGACTCGTTGAGCCCCGACGCCCTGATCGCGATGGCGCTGAATTCCGGCGACGACGAGGACGCCGAATGACGGAATCTCGATGCAATACAACACATGTCGAATACGCCGTTTTTTTGCCGGGCCACTCGGAACGGCCTAGACTTCGGGAATTGATGAAAGTCCCTTTTGAGCTGGGACGCAAGCAAGAGGGTTGGGCATGAGCGTCATCGCGGGCGTGTGCGGAGCGTTGCCGCCGCATCGTTACAGCCAGGCCGAAATCACCGACCAGATCGTCGAATTCCCCGCATTGAAGGAGCACGAAGAGGTCGTTCGGCGGTTGCACGCCGCCGCCAAGGTCAACAGCCGCCACTTGGTCCTGCCGCTGGAGCGGTACCCGTCGCTGACCGATTTCGGCGAGGCGAACGAGGTCTTCATCGAACGCGCCGTCGAACTCGGCTGCGAAGCGTTGCTGGGCGCGCTGGACGAGGCGGGCCTGCGGCCACAGGACATCGACATGATCGCCACCACCACGGTCACCGGCGTTGCCGTGCCGTCACTCGACGCGAGGATCGCCGGCCGGCTCGGACTGCGCTCGGACGTGCGCCGGGTTCCGCTGTTCGGTCTGGGTTGCGCGGCCGGGGCGGCGGGCGTGGGCCAACTGCACGACTACCTGCGCGGCGCGCCGGACGGCGTCGCGGTCCTGGTGTCGGTCGAGCTGTGCTCCCTCACCTTCCCCGCGGTCAAGCCGACCGTCTCCGGTCTGGTGGGAACCGCCATGTTCGGCGATGGGGCCGCCGCCGTGGTAGCTGTCGGCGACCGTCGCGCCGACCGCATGAGCCCCGGCGGGCCCGACATCGTCGACTCCCGCAGTCGGCTCTATCCCGAATCGCTGCACATCATGTCCTGGAACGTCAGCCCGACCGGGTTGCACCTGGTGATGTCGCCCGAGCTGACGAACCTCATCGACCGCCACCTGGCGGGCGACGTGAGCAGGTTCCTGGGCGCCCACGGGTTGACGACGGACGACGTCGGCGCCTGGGTGGCGCACCCCGGCGGACCCAAGGTCATCAACGCGATCGGCAACAGCCTCGGGCTGGCACCGGACGCCCTCGAGCTGACCTGGCGCTCGCTGGGCGAGATCGCGAACCTGTCGTCGGCCTCGGTGCTGCACATCCTGCGTGACACCATCGCCAAGCCGCCGCCCGGCGGCAGCCCCGGGCTGATGCTCGCGATGGGCCCGGGATTCAGCTCCGAGCTCGTGCTCTTGCGCTGGCGCTGAGCGCGCGCCTCACTCCAGCGCCTCCGACAGATCCAGCCAGCGGCTCTCCGTCGCGGCAACCTCGTCTTCGAGCGCACGCAACTCCTGGGTGAGCCGGGTGATGCCGACGTGGTCCGCCTGGTCGTGCTCGGCCAGTTCGTGGTGTTTGTCCGCGATCCGCCCGGCCAGCCGCGCGAGCTGGCGGTCGACGCCGGCCAGCTCCTTCTCCGCGGCCCGCCGCTCGGCTCCCGAAATCCCCGCCAGCTCAACCGGAGCGGCGGCGGCAGGCGGCTCGGCCTCCGCCTGGGCCGCCCGGTGGGGGGCCAGCCGCAGGTACTCGTCGATGCCGCCGGGCAGGTGCCGCAACCGGCCGTCGAGAACGGCGTACTGCTGGTCGGTGATCCGCTCGAGCAGGTAGCGGTCGTGGGAGACGACGATCAGGGTGCCGGGCCAGGAGTCGAGCAGGTCTTCCATGGCGGTGAGCATGTCGGTGTCGACGTCGTTGGTCGGCTCGTCGAGGAGCAGCACGTTGGGCTCGGAGAGCAGCGTGAGCATCAGCTGCAGGCGCCGCCGCTGCCCGCCGGAGAGTTCGCCGATCCGGGCCGAGAGCTGTCCCCGGCCGAAGCCGAGCCGCTCCAGCAGTTGGGCGGGCGTCACCTCGCGGCCCTCGACCTCGTACCCGCCGGGGAGCCGGCCCAGCACGTCGGCGATGCGGTCGTCGGCGAGCCCGGCCAGGGCGTCGCCCTGCTGGTCGAGCACGGCCAGCTGGACGGTTTTGCCGCGCTTGACGCGTCCGGTGTCCGGCTTGATGCTCCCGGCGATCAGCCCCAGCAGCGTCGACTTCCCGGCGCCGTTGGCGCCGGCGATGCCGGTGCGTTCGCCCGGGGCGATCCGCCATTCGACGTCGCGCAGCACCGGGTGGCCGTCGAACGCGACCGACACGTCGAGCAGATCGATGACGTCCTTGCCGAGCCGGGCGGTCGCCAGCTTGGCCAGCTCGACGTTGTTTCGCAGCGGGGGCACGTCGGCGATCAGCTGGTTGGCCGCCTCGATGCGGAACTTGGGCTTCGAGGTGCGGGCTGGCGCGCCGCGCCGCAGCCAGGCCAGCTCCTTGCGCATCAGGTTCTGCCGCTTGGCTTCGGTGGCGGCGGCCATCCGGTCGCGCTCGACGCGCTGCAGCACGTAGGCCGCGTAACCGCCCTCGAACGGCTCCACGATCCCGTCGTGCACCTCCCACGTCGTGGTGGCGACCTCGTCCAGGAACCAGCGGTCGTGCGTCACCAGCAGCAGCCCGCCGGTATTGCGTGCCCAGCGTTGGCGTAGGTGTTCCGCGAGCCAGGCGATGCCCTCGATGTCCAGGTGGTTGGTGGGCTCGTCGAGCGCGATGACGTCCCACTCGCCGACCAGCAGCCTGGCCAGCTGGACGCGCCTGCGCTGGCCGCCGCTCAGCGTCGAGATCGCGGCGTCCCAGCCGATGTCGGAGACCAGGCCGCCGACCACGTCGCGCACCCGCGGGTCACCGGCCCATTGGTGTTCGGCCGTGTCGCCGACCAGCGTCCAGCCCACGGTGTGGTCCGGGTCCAGGGTGTCCGCCTGGCTCAGCGCGCCCACCCGCAACCCGCTGCGGCGGGTGACGCGGCCGGAGTCGGGCTGCAGCTGGCCGGTCAGCAACCGCAGCAGGCTGGATTTGCCGTCCCCGTTGCGTCCGACGATGCCGATGCGGGCGCCGTCGTTCACGCCCAGCGTCACCGATTCGAATACCAGCTGGGTCGGGTATTCGAGGTGGATGGCCTCGGCTCCCAATAGGTGTGCCACCGGCCCGACCCTACTGCGGCTATTCGAGGGTCAGCAGCGCCCGGTCGACTTCGCTCTGGGTCTCCGCCGATGCCTTGCTGGCCACCGCGTCCAGGAAGCGGCTGGCGAGGTCGCGCAGTTTCAGGTTGGTTTCCTGGGATCGCCAGACCAGGATGTCGAACGCCCGCTCCGCGGAGATGCCATAGGCGGCCATGAGGACGCCCTTCGCCTGTTCGATTCGGGCCCGGGCGTCGGCGACCGCCGACAGCACGTTGTTGATGTCGGTCTGCAGCGAGTCGGTGACGTCGACGTAGAAGCCGGACGTCCCGAGCGGGGTGCCGTGGTCGTCGAGCATCCGGTCGCCCGCGACGACGACGCAGTGGGTGCGCCCGCCGGTGTCGATGATGCGGTGGCGGCTGCTGAACGGCTTGCCGTGCATCACGCGTTCCAGGACGGCGGCGACGCGCTCGCGGTCGTCTGGGTGCTTGTGTTTGAGCAGCAGCTCGGTGGTGGGCTGCACCTGTCCCGGCTTGTATCCGTGCATGCGGGCGACCGCCGCCGACCACTCCCAGCGGTGGCCGTCCAGGAAGAACCGGAACCGGCCGACACTCTGCGGCTCGCCGAGGCCCAGGACCAAGTCGACCGCGTTCAGGTCTTGCTCGTCGACGGCATCGGACATGAACGCCTCGCACGCCGAGTCGGCCGAACCGTGATGGGCGGGCTCCTCGTTGGGCCTGTCCACAGCCTCGTCTTCAAAGTCAACGGTCATCGCGCATGCCCCTTCAGATCCGTAACTATGTCCCTCGCATATCAATGCCCACTTTCGCGCGGGTCCATTCATGGATCAGGCTTTTCGATACGGCTCGGCGTCAGCGTGTTTGAACTCGAGGCCCAGCCCGGGCCGGTCCTGGTCCGGCCGCAGCGCCCCACCGTCGGGCGGCAGGGCGCCGTCGAACAGCATGTGCTCGATGCGGTGGTGGTCGTGGAAGTACTCCAGGTGCCGCAGATTCGGGATGGCGCTGGCCACGTGGGCGTGCAGGTTGGGGGCGCAGTGGCCGGACACGTCGACGTTGCGGGCGGCGGCCACGGCGGCGGCGCGCAGCCAGTCGGTGATCCCGCCGCAGCGGGTGACGTCGATCTGCAGGCAGTCGATCGCGTCGGCGGCGAGCATCCGGTTGAAGTAGGCCAGGTCGTAGCCGTACTCGCCCGCGGTGACGTCCGGGGTGACCTGGTCGCGCACTTCCCGCAGCCCGGCCAGGTCGTCGGAGGAGACGGGTTCCTCGAACCATGTGACGTCGTGGGCGGACATTGCGTGGGCCATCCGAATGGCCTGCTTGCGGCGGTAGGCGCCGTTGGCGTCCACATATAGCTCGACGTCCGGCCCGATCACCTTGCGCGAGAGCGCGATGCGGTCAAGGTCACGGCGCTCGTCGGAGCCCCACGACTCGCCGATCTTGATCTTGACTCGTGGGATCTTCCACTCCTGCACCCAGCGTTCGAGTTGGGTGCGGGTGGTGTTCTCGTCGTAGGTGGTGAAGCCGCCGCTGCCGTAGATCGGAACCCGGTCGTGCGCCATGCCGAGCAGGCGGCATACCGGTAGGCCCAGGAGTTTGCCCTTGAGGTCCCACAGCGCGGTGTCGACCGCCGAGATCGCGCACGACACCAGACCCGGGCGCCCGTTGTTGCGCATCGACCGGACCATCGCCTGCCACCCGCCGGGGATGTCGAGGGCGCTGCGCCCGGTGACCGTGCCGGCGAGCGGCCCGTTGATCAGCGCGCCGCACGCGCCGTCGGCGTAGGTGTAGCCGATCCCGCGCCGCCCGTCCGCGGCAACCTCGGCCAGCACCAGGGTGGTCGACGACCAGGGCAGGGTGCCATCGGCTTCCGGTGCGTCGGTGGGGATTTCGTAGACCCGTGCGGTGACCTCGTCGATGCGTGCGTCGAGGGTCATCGCGTCCACCGGCGCGCGGCGAGCCACGCGCCCAGTCCGGCCGCGCCGAGCGCGCTCGTACCGCTGACGACCGGGTGCTGCGACGCCCACAGCTGCGGGCTCAGCGTGTGGGACTTGTCGTCGAACCCGCCGTGGGCGCCGTGGTCGCTGCCGGGCTCTTCGTCCAGCGGATGCCACAGGTTGTGCGGTCGCCCCGGGCGCACATGCTGCTCGGTCTGCTGCGAGTCGTAACCGGTGCGGCCCAGGTAGCGGTCCAGCAGCGGCGCGACGAACTTCTGCGCCAGCAGCGTCACCATGGTGCTGTCGCCGACCCAATACTGTTTGCGCTCCGGATGATCGGCGGCATACACGACGCCGCGGGCGGCGACCTCCGGCTGGTAGATCGGCGGCACGGGTTGGGGATGGCGCGGCAGCCGGGACAGCACCCAGGAGAACTGCGGGGTGTTGACCGCGGGCATCTGCGCCACGGTGATCCGCACCTTGGAGTGCTCGTGCAGCAGTTCGCAACGCACCGATTCGGTGAAACCGTTGATGGCGTGCTTGGCACCGCAGTAGGCCGATTGCAGCGGGATGGATCGCTGGCTGAGCGCGGAGCCGACCTGCACGATGGTGCCGCGGTCGCGTGGCCGCATCTTCGCCAGCGCCGCCATGGTGCCGTGCACGTATCCGAGGTAGGACACCTCGGTCACGCGCTTGAACTCCTCGGCGCTGATCTCGCTGAACGGCGCGAACACGGAGGTGAACGCGACGTTCACCCAGACGTCGATGGGGCCGAACGTCGCCTCGGTCTCGTCGGCGGCGGCGGCCACGGCCGCGTGGTCGGCGACGTCGGTGGGAATGCTGAGCGCCTTGCCGCCACCGGATTCGACGTCGCGGGCCGCGCCGTCCAGCCCGGCGGACCCGCGGGCGAGCAGGGCGACGTTCGCCCCGCGTTGCCCGAACAGTTGGGCGGTGGCCCGGCCGATGCCGGCGCTGGCTCCGGTGACTACCACAGTCTGTGTCATCGTGGAGATCTCCTTTCGTTCAGCCGTGGTCGGCGTCGTCGGCGAGGGTGGCCGTGCATTCCAGCATCAGCGCGTGCGCGAACGCCTGGGGGAGGTTGCCGCGGAGCTGGCGCTGCCGGACGTCGTATTCCTCGCAGAACAAGCCGGGGGGCCCGCAGGCGGCGCGGTTGCGTTCGAACCAGCGCATCGCGCAATGGGCGTGCCCCAGTTGATGTTCGGCGAGCGCCATCATGAATCCGCAGAGCAGGAAGGCGCCCTCGGCGTCACCGAGGTCGCGCTCGTCGTGCCGGAAGCGGTACACGAACCCGTCGTGGCTGAGCTGCTTGCGGACGGCGTCCAGTGTGGCCCGGGTGCGCGGGTCGTCGGCGGGCACGGCGCCGCGCACGGGTGGCAGCAGCAGCGACGCGTCGACGCCGGGCAGCCGCGGGCTGCGTTGCCAGTAGCCGCCGTGCGGGTGCAGGCTGCTGGCCGCGGTGTCGGCCAGGATCGCGTCGGCCAGCGACGCGCAGGCTGCCACCTCGTGGCCGCCGCCGGAAACCTTCGCGATGGCGCGTAGCCCGGCCACGCACGCCAGGCGGGACTGCGTCCAGTGCTCGTCGTCGATCTCCCAGATGCCCGCATCCGGTTCGCGCCAGCGCTTTTCGATGGCGCCGATGGCGGTCTGCGCGGCGCGCCAGCCGTCGGCGTCGAGCCGGTCGGCGTTGGCCGCCCATGCCAGCAGCTGCAGCGCCTCGCCGAAGACGTCGAGCTGGAATTGCTGGTTGACCCAGTTGCCCACCTTGTCGGCGCCCCCGGGGTAGCCCGGCAGGTCGAGCGTCTCCTCGCCGGGCACGCTGTCACCCGTGACGGTGTAGGCCGGCTTGAGATCGGGACCGTGTTCGAGCAGCCGGGCCCCGACGAATTCGACCGCGCAGTCGAGCAACTCGGTCGCCCCCACGGTCGCCGCGGCGATGCCGGCGTAGACCTGATCGCGGATCCACGCGTAGCGGTAGTCGTAGTTCTGGTTGGTGTGGGCGCGTTCGGGCAGGCTCATCGTGGCGGCGGCCACCATGCCGCCGCCGCTGCTGGTCAGCCCGCGCAGCACCGCGTAGGAATGCCGCCCGTCGCGGGGCGCGATGCTGCAGTTCAGCTCGGGCATGCTGCGATGCCAGGCGGCTTCCGTTGCGTCCCAGGTGATGTCGGCGTCGGGCGGCAGGTCGGGGAGAGTCCGCTCGGAGAGCTCCAGCACGAAGTCGTGCTGACCGCCCTCGTCGACGATGATCTCGCACGTGAGCAGTTCGCCGCGCCCGCGCGCCGCCTTCACGGACCGCACGTCGCAGCCGCCCAGCCAGCGCCAGCGCAACCGCCCCGACTTTCCGCTCCATACCCCGCCGTCGACGCTCATGTCGCCGGGACCGTGCCGGCCGAACTCCGCACTCGGCTGCAGCACCACTCGCACGCGCGCGGTCCCGCGGCAGCCGATGAGGCGGCGCAGCAGCACCACCCGGTCGGGATCGCCCGGGAAGGCCAGCGCCTCGCGGCACTCCACGATGCCGTCGCGGGTGATCCAGCGATTGCGCCAGATCAGGCTGCCCGGCTCGTAATAGCCGCCCCACACATGCCGGACGTCGGTCGGGGTGATCGCGTAAACGCCGCCGCCCCCAATGAGATTGGAGAACACGCCGTCGGAATCCCAGCGCGGCGCGCACATCCACGCGACGTCGCCCTGCGGCCCGAGCAGGGCACCCCGCTCGCCGTCGGCGAGCAGGGCGTACTCGCGCAACACCCGCGGCGAGAAGGTCGCCTCGATGTCGATCGTGCGGTCAGCCACGGACCCCCGCCTCCGATGGGCGCCTGGCCGGGGCGGCGCTGTCGATCTTGCCGGTCGCCAGCCGTTCGGCGAGCCGGGAGGCCAGCGCCATGATGGTCAGCGCCGGGTTCGCCGAGCCCTGCGTCGGACACACCGAGCCGTCGGCCAGAAACAGGTTAGGCACGCCCCACACCCGGTGATCGGAGTCGACCACGGAGTTGTCCGGGCGGGTGCCCATCCGGGCGCCGCCGATCAGGTGGGCGAACCGCTCGATGGTCAGCACGTCCTGGGCGCCGGCAGCGTGCAGGATGTCGCCGATCACGTTGGTGGAGTAGGCCATGTTGGCCTTGTCGTTGTCGCACAACGTGTAGTCGAACCGGGCCACCGGGATGCCGTAGGTGTCCGTCTCCTGGGCGAGGGTGACCCGATTGTCCGGACACGGCAGCAGCTCGTTGAGCACACCGATGGTCGCCCAGTGGTTGTAGTCGCGCATGTATTCGCGCAGCGCGCGGCCCCAATGGCCGTCGGCGAGCACATGTTCGGCCCACCCGATGGGCAGCGGCGAAACCGTCTGGATGGCGAAGCCGCGGGCGAACCCGCGCGAGGAGTCGGTCTCGTAGAACTGCTCCGAGGACACCTCCGGTGGCGGGGCCTTGTACATCCGGACCTCTTCCGACCACCGACCCGCGGACTGGGTGGCGCCCTGCACCATCACGTAACGCCCGACCTGGTCGTCGTTGTTGCCCAGCCCATTCGGGAAGCGATCGCACGCCGAGTTCAGCAGCAGGCGCGGCGTTTCGATGGAATACCCGGCGACCGCGACGACCTTGGCCCGCTGCAGCCGCTCGGTGCCGCCGGTCTCGTCGTAGTAGACCACCCCGCGCGCGGAGCCGGCCTCGTCGAGCTCGACGCGGGCGGCCATGCAATTGGCGCGGATCTCCACGGCGTGGGCCAAGGCGTCGGGCAGGTGCGTGACGTACGGGCTGGCTTTCGCGTTGACCTTGCAACCCTGTAAGCAGTAGCCGCGGTAGATGCAGTGCGGGCGGTTACCGAAGGTGCCGTTGACGATGCCGACGGGCCCGACCCGCATCTCGATGCCGAGCTGCATCGCCCCGCGCCACAGCTTGGCCGCGGCACCCGAAATCGGGTGCGGGGAAAAGGGATACCGATGTGGGTAGCCCCAGGGCCAGTTCTGCCCGGCCACCGGCAACTCGAGCTCGATCCGCTCGTAATGGGGGCGGACGTCTTCGTAGCCGATCGGCCAGTCCGCTCCGACCCCGTCGAGGGTGTAGGTGCGGAAGTCGCTGGGATGGAACCGCGGCGTGTAGCCGGCGTAGTGCACCATCGAACCGCCGACCCCTCGCCCGGAGTTGTTCTTGCCCAGCTCGATCGGGTCGTCGCCGCCGATGATCCGCTTCTGCGTCCAGTACAGGGAGTGCGATCCCGCCTCGTCGGAGACCCAGTCCTCGTCGGGATGCCAGAACGGCCCCGCCTCGAGGATCACGACCCGCCAGCCGGCCCGCGCCAGCCGTTGCGCGAGCACGGATCCGCCGGCGCCGGCACCGACGACCACGAGGTCGACCTCGTCGTCGTCGCTGTAGCGTTGCATGGTCTTTTCGCCGGGCAGGTCGCGCGAGTGCACGTCGAGCAGGAACCGGGACTCGTTGTCCTTCGGCCCGATCGCGCCTTTGAATAGCCCGCGGAGTCGGTCGCCCATCACAACTCTCCCTCTTGGACCACGCGGACCGGGTCCTCGTCGGTGGCGCCCGGGGTTTCGAACGGTTCGCGCGCGGCGGCGGGTCCGGTGGCACCGCCGAGGCGCATGAACCCGCGCGGGTAGGCCGGACCCCCGAAGCCGATCTCGTTCCACGCCCACGGGTGGGAGTAGAACCCGGACAACGTCATTCGCATGCACACCGACCACGCGCGTTTGACGTTGAGGCGTTCCCAGCTCCCGCCCTCCAGGGCGCCCTGCGAGAACTCGTCGATGATCGCTTCGCGGGCGTCCGGGTCGGCTTCGGCGAAGGTCTTGCTGTACCGGCGGGACGCGGTCTCGTCGAGCGCGCGCAGCACCAGCCGCCACGTGTCGCGGTCGTCGGGCATGTCGGCGTACTGGTAGCCGTCGAGGCGGCCGTCGGCGAGCTTGGAATCGACGGACTCGGGCACGGGCACTCGTGGCTCGCGGTCCTGAGCCAGCACCGTGTCGCAGAACGCCCGCAGGCACGGCTCCTCCTCCGGCGTGAAGAACCGCAGCGGGCCGGGCGGTTCCAGCCGGGCCAGCACCACCTTCTTGGTGGCGCCGTCCCACGTGTCGGTCGTTTCCAGCACGTCGTAATCCGGGTAGCGGCCGATCATTTGGGGCGTGACGCCACGGCGTTGCTTGGGCAGCCAGGACGGGTGCGGCGGTTTGCGATCCGCGCGCAGGTTGGGCAGGTGGTCGGGGCGCGAGGTGTCCGCCATCGCCGCTCAGCCCCGGAACCGCTCGCGACGCAGGACCGAGGCCAGCAGGCCCATCCCCCCGACCATGCACATCAACCCGGGCGCCGCGATCGGCGGCCCCATGGGCACGTTGTAGGACGCGTTCTTCCAGCCGCCCGGCTTGCGCGCGACGCCGCGGGCATGCAGGTATTCGCCCATCAGGCCGTTGGCGGTGTAGATCCCCGCGGTGATCGGGAGCCACGTTTTGGCCCAGCGCCGGGAGAACACCCCGCCGACCCCGGCCACCACCACCGGCGGCGTCACCACGATCGGGCTCCACATCCACTTGTTGCCGAAGCTGGCCTTGTAGTGCTCGAAATAGATTTCGGCCGTCGTGACGACGGCCGCGATGGCCGTCAGCCCGGACAGCGAGCGTTCGAAGCGACCGTGCGCGACGTCGTACAACGCCCGCTCGGCGAGGTGTTGGGCCTCGCCTCCTCCGTTGCCTAACAACAACATTTGGTTTCCCTTCCTAGCTCGTCGATTGGCCTGCGTCATGGCTCGGTTCCGCGCACTGATCGACGCGGACGTACGAAAGGTATTGCGAGGCAAGCGCGTTCGGGTTTCGGGCGATCAGACACTGGGAGCCGCCCGCAGCGGAGATCTCCCGCCGTCATGCCCATCCGTCACCTCACTTCTGAAACGAAACACGCTCGAGCAGCCACCACGCGATGAAGATTCGCGATGGCTGCCAGAGAACTGGTTAGCGCCCAGCTGTGTGTTTCAACCGAGGTGGTCCCGACGGCGCGTCGTGACCGAAGCGCATGGGGTGCGTACCCGCTTTCGATCGGCGCAAACCGTCGGTGGATCTGGGACTAGCGGTGTCGCTCGAACTTGTCGGACCGTCGATCTACTATCGAACCTATGTTCGAATATGCGTTGGCGTCGCGGTCCACCCCGGAGTCGGCGGTATTGCTGGCTCGGGTGCGGGCGGCCGGGCGTGCCGAGGCCCGGGCGGCAGCGGAACGGCTGGGGGCGGTGGCGGACTTGCTGGTATTGCGGTGCCGCGATTCGGGGGAGCGGGCCGAACCGCGCTACATCCCCTCGGCCCGGCTGGCCGATTTCGTGCGGTGCCGGGACCTGACGTGTCGGGCGCCGGGGTGTGACCGGCCGGCCGTCGACTGCGACATCGACCATACGATCCCGTACGCCGATGGCGGCCCGACGCATTCGTCGAACCTCAAATGTCTTTGCCGCCAACATCATTTGCTCAAGACGTTCTGGGGCTGGCGCGACGAGCAGGTCGGAATCGACGGTGCGGCAAGGTTTCTTGGCTGCTGCCGCGCGACGGTGCGCCGCGAATACCACCGTGGGGAACCTGTGCGGCTTTAAGGTTGGGCAGCAGTTCCGGTTCACCCTCGAAGACTTGCAGGCCTAAGTCGAGCGCGACCACCCGACCCGTGCCGCCGAGCGAGCGGCGTGGGACGCCCGCGTGCGCGCGATCGCGGACGCCGCCCCGGCGCTGTCGCCCGAGCAGATCGCCGCCCGACAGGTGAGTCATGCGCGTGAGTGGTGAGCGGAGGGCTGTAGCAACTGCGATTCTCGCAGTTGATGAGAAGTGGCTGGTGGGGTTGGGGGGGTGACCCCTTGGCGTCGGGGCGCGGCAACTCTTGCACTGCCGCAAAAAATCCCCCGCGTTGAATTCCGCAGAGATAAACTGCCCCTGAGCAGCTTTCGAATCGGGGCGAGGTTCCGGGCCGGCGTCAACCGCCTGGGGATTCCACGCAGTACGGGCGATGGGTTAGCCATGCGCACTGTCAGCGCCGGGAGTCATCACCAGCGCCGACCGGCACCCCGCCCTGCTGTCAGGTAATCCATTTGGGTCACTACACAGCAGCTTGAAACTGCTGCATCGGCGGAACCAACGACGGTCCCGGCCCCTGGGAGAACATCGCGGCATGAATTGCGTGCTTGACCTGCGAGAGAGCCAAGACATGGTTGGGGTCGCTGAAGTGAAATTTCTCCGATAGGGATTCGACCGGCAGGTCCGCGGACAAGTTGAGGACTTCAATGCCGACGACGGCCCCGGTCGCGTCGATGTCGACCTGAATGTCCGACGTCTCTTCCACCGTCTCGGCGATGGGTTCATCGGTGAGCCGGATGTACGCCGCGCCCACGGAGGTATCAACGCTGAGAGTGATCACGGCGTCCCCTTCCATGCTGCCGATTTCACCACGATACGGCCTGCGTGGGACAACGGCGGCATCGTCCACACCTTGAGAACGCTTTGTCCATCCATCCCGTACCCCAGGTGGCGAAACGCGCCGTCGTTCGCCGGTTGGTCGGAGTAGCACGTTTGAATGGCGTTCTTGATGTCGTCTTCGGTGATGCCGCGTTCCTGCATCCGGCGTCGTGGGTGGCCAACGATGACCAGGGTGATTGGTGGTGTTGAGGGGGGCATTACTGCGGGGCGATGATCTCGTAAGCCAACCTGCGTTGCGGCACGCCGTCAACCTCGACAGAAATCTCGCATAGACCGGCGCTGAGTAACGGGACGGCGGCCGAGGCGGCGAACATGGCGGCGACTTTCCCGGCGTAGCGCGGGTCTTCCGGCCCGATGGTGATGGTGCCGTCTATGACGATGTTGACGTTGCCGGGTGGGTCGATGCGGAGTTTCAGGATGATTGTTTCGGTGTCCTCGGGGGCGCGGACGCGGCCGGCGAGGTACAGAATGTGTTGTGCGGGAAGCGTTGGCGGGCGGATGTCGATATAGCTTGCGCCGACCGCTGTCAGCTTTCCGCCTTCGACCTTGGCGTATTCCGCGATGAACGCGTAGTCCAGTTCGGCGGCCATAATCGGCACCATAGCGCGGCCTCTCGGGCTGGTTGTGGAGGCGGGGCAGGAAAGATAGCCGGGTGTTGGGGGAGATGTGGAACCTGCGAGCGCCGAGCGGCGTCTGACTTTGTGGGTGCCTGGTGCGGCCGGGCGGCCCGAACAACTCTTCTATGGGCTGTCGTGCCGCACCGGGCGGTTGTTGATCGCAGCCGGGGAACTGGAACTGGCGGTTAACGACAGCGCCTCAGCGCCGCGCTGGTCGGGGCTATTTAGCGGCCCTGATCGGGTGTTCAGCGGTAGATAGCCAGTACGTCCAGCTCTAGCGCAGGCCCCTGCACAAAGTGCTCCTCCTGGCCTGGGTTGGGCACAATCTCGTGCAATCGCTTACGGCGCTCCGCACGATTGGGATAGTCCAAGCCGCGAATATCAACGAGTGGCCGCCACTTGCCGTCGTTCAGCCTTCGCTTAATCTTCCCCACGATGACCAGGCGATCATCGATCTCCGTCTCGCGCATGTGCTCGTCTGTCAACTCCCCGAACACCTTCCAACTGGTTACCTCGGAATCTTCGCCGACAACTTTTCGCGGCGACTGCAGGTGGTTGAGAATCCCCTTCACCGCATCGAGCTGGATGCCCATCGTGATCAACTTGTTGGTCGTCTCTGGCGGAATCTCAGTGTGCGCAGCAGCTGCTTCATCGACGCCCTTCTTCATGGTGTCCAGGATGCTTTCGGCGAGATTGAGATTGCGGACGCCCGAACCCGTCGCGGCGATGATGTTGAAAATTTCCGGTATGTAGGCGTCGCACTCCCACGAGATGAACTCGCCGATGTTTGCCGAGGCGAAGGCGCCGTCGGGTTCCATGACATCGATCCATCCAATGGCGTCGGCGTCGGCGTTGGCTGCGTCTAGTAGACGCTCGAATTGAGCTTCGGCGGTGTCGGACATGTCCCACGTGTGCTCTGTCTCATTGTCCGAACTCAGAGACCCCTCAAGCACTTTGGCGGCCAGCTTCCCGCCCTTCGAGCCCTTCTTCGAGGAACGCATCTTGGTCTCGGCGATCAACCCACCTTCCAACGTCGCCGTATATTCGGCGAGCGAAGCGGTATCGAGGTAGACAAACTTCCTTAGCAATTTTCACAGACCTCCCTGTAGTAAACCCGAGAATACTTGCCGAGGGTGACATCGGTGGTCCTATATCTCAGCTTGTTGCCCGACGGCACCCTCATCTGGCGGCTGCCCGCCGGGCACACCTACGTCACCACCCCGGGCAGCGCGCTGCTGTTCCCCAGCCTGTGCGCGCCCACCGGCGACCTCCCGGCACCCACGGCACCCGAGCGCTGCGGGGGCCGCACCGCGATGATGCCCCGGCGCACCCGCACCCGCGCCCAGAACCGGGCCCAGCGCATCGCCACCGAACGTCACCACAACCGCGACGCCCGACTGGCAACCCAACCCACCGCACGCGGCCCCGCACCGCCGGACGACGAGCCCCCACCCTTCTAGGGCGCTCCGCCGTTCACACGGTTTTGGTGACGCCGACGTAGGACAGCACCACGTCGGATTCGTCGGTCACTTGGGTCAGCGTCGCGTAGGACCGGATGAACGACTGACCCACGCACCCATCGATTTTGACGTGGAATCCGGTGACGATGACCCGCGGATTCGGGCCCGTGAACTCCTTCTTGGCCACCGGTACTACGACTACGACACCCGGCTTGAGGCCCACGGTGATCAGGCCGTTCATCGGGGTGGTGACCAACGGCACCGGCGTCGGCGCACCGGTAAACACGCCCGCCAAGCCCAGGCCGGGGGTCACGCCGGCGTTGCCGCCGAGGGTGACGCCGTTGGACGTGCTCATGTCGATGCCGCAGCCGATCTCGTAACCCACCTCGAGGGTGCCGTGGGGATTTTCGAGCCCGTCCAGCGAGGCGGCAAACGTTCCGCGGGCGAGGTATTCGCGAGACGATAGCGCGGTGGTCAACGGCGCGATGGGAACTTGCGACTCGTCCCGCGCCCCGAGGGTGAGGGTCCAGCCTTCCGGCGTCGTGTAGGTCACCGGTTCGGACGAGGGCACCCGCCCGTCGTCCGGCGTTACCGCGGCAACGTTTTCCGCGTCGGGGTCGGCGGCCGTCGGCGGTGCCGAGATCACCGCAAAGACGACGCACGAAGCGACGATCGCAGCGCGACGGACGACCACGGCTACCGGCCACACGTGCGACACCGTATGCGCGGCCCGATCCCGCTCCCGGAATTTGCTGGTCGAGCCGCCGAAGTCGTTGTGCGTTCGTAATCGTTATGGGATATGGCAGCGGAAGTTTGGGTTGGCGTGCCGGACGAACGGATCGCTGCTCCGGTCATTAGCGGGGCGAGCCTCGAGCACGCCGGACTCCCCAGGCGCGGCGGCCCCGGACGGAGCCCGACCGGGGCCGAAGGTCGACCCGCACGACTGCGGCGGCTGACCGCCCCGAGGTAAATCGCCTGGCCAGGACCGCCGAGCCCGCGGGTGTGCCATGATGTCGGAGCTGTCAAGACATTAGGGAGCGGCCGTGGATCTCAACTTGTCGATTGTCACGCGACCGGTCGAGCGCCTGATAGCTACGGCGCAGAACGGGCTCGAGGTCTTGCGACTGGGGGGCTTGGAAACCGGCACCGTGCCGTCGCCTTCGCAGATCGTCGAGAGCGTACCGATGTACAAGCTCCGACGCTATTTCCCGCCCGACAGCCGCCCGGACAAGCCGCGGGTCGGCCCGCCGGTGCTGATGGTGCACCCGATGATGATGTCGGCGGACATGTGGGACGTCACGCGCGAGGACGGCGCGGTCGGCATCCTGCACGCCAACGGGCTGGATCCCTGGGTCATCGACTTCGGCGAACCCGACAAGGTCGAAGGCGGCATGCGCCGCACGCTGGCCGACCACATCGTCGCGCTCAGCCAGGCGATCGACACCGTCAGGGACGTCACCGGAAGCGACGTCCATCTGGTCGGGTATTCGCAGGGTGGCATGTGGTGCTACCAGGTCGCCGCGTACCGGCGTTCGAAAAGCCTGGCCAGCATCGTCACCTTCGGTTCGCCGGTGGACACCCTGGCCGCCCTGCCGATGGGCATCCCGGCGAACTTCGCCGCGCCCGCCGCCAACTTCATGGCCGACCACGTCTTCAGCCGGCTGGACATCCCCAGCTGGATGGCGCGCACCGGCTTTCAGATGCTCGACCCGCTCAAGACCGCCAAGGCCCGAGTGGATTTCGTGCGCCAGCTGCACGACCGCGAGGCGCTACTTCCGCGCGAACAACAGCGCCGGTTCCTCGAGCGCGAAGGCTGGATCGCCTGGTCCGGGCCGGCGATCTCCGAACTGCTCAAACAATTCATCGCCCACAACCGAATGATGACCGGCGGCTTCGCCGTCAACGGGCAAATGGTCACGCTCACCGACATCACCTGCCCCGTGCTGGCCTTCGTCGGCGAGGTGGACGACATCGGGCAGCCGGCATCGGTACGCGGCATCCGGCGCGCGGCCCCCGACGCCGAAGTGTACGAAAGTCGCATCCGCACAGGGCATTTCGGCCTGGTCGTCGGATCGAAGGCGGCGCAGCAGAGCTGGCCGACCGTCGCCGAATGGGTGCAATGGCTCTCCACCGGCGGCGACAAGCCGGACAGCATCGACCTGATGGCCGACCAGCCCGAGGAGCACAGCGACAGCGGCGTCGCGCTGAGCTCGCGGCTCGTGCACGGCATCGGGGAGGTCTCCGAGGCGGCGCTGGGCGTGGTGCGCGGCGCGGCCAACACGGTGGTCGCGGCCAATAAGTCGATGCGGACCCTGGCCGTAGAAACGGCCCGGACGCTGCCGCGGCTGGTCCGGCTGGGACAGATCAACGACCACACCCGAATCTCGCTGGGCCGCATCATCGACGAACAGGCGCACGACGCCCCGCGGGGCGAGTTCCTGCTGTTCGACGGGCGCGTGCACACCTACGAGGCCGTCAACCGGCGGATCAACAACGTCGTCCGCGGCCTGATCGAGGTCGGGGTGCGGCAGGGCGACCGGGTCGGCGTGCTGATGGAGACGCGGCCCAGCGCGCTGGTCGCCATCGCCGCGCTGTCCCGGCTGGGCGCGGTCGCGGTGGTGATGCGACCGGACGCCGACCTGGCAGCGTCGGTTCGGCTCGGGGGCGTGACCGAGCTGTTGACCGACCCCACCAACCTCGAGGCGGTGCTGGCGTCGGGCCGCGATGGGCTGCGGCAGGTGCTGGTGCTCGGCGGCGGCGAGTCGCGGGACCTGCATCTGCCCGACGACAGCGACGTCATCGACATGGAGCGGATCGACCCGGACGCCGTCGAGCTGCCCGGCTGGTACCGGCCCAACCCGGGGCTGGCGCGGGACTTGGCGTTCATCGCGTTCAGTGCGGCCGGCGGCGAGTTGGTCGCCAAGCAGATCACCAACTACCGGTGGGCGGTGTCGGCGTTCGGGACCGCCTCGACGGCCGCGCTGGACCGCCGGGACACCGTGTACTGCTTGACCCCGCTGCACCACGAGTCGGCGCTGCTGGTCAGCCTCGGCGGCGCGGTGGTCGGCGGGACCCGCATCGCGTTGTCCCGCGGACTGGACCGGGACCGGTTCGTTCAGGAGGTGCGGCAGTACGGCGTCACGGTGGTGTCCTACACCTGGGCCATGCTCCGCGAGATCGTCGACGACCCCGCGTTCGTGCTGCACGGCAACCACCCGGTGCGGCTGTTCATCGGGTCCGGCATGCCGACGGGCCTGTGGGGCCGGGTCGTCGACGCGTTTGCGCCCGCCCATGTCGTCGAGTTCTTCGCGACCACCGACGGGCAAGCGGTGCTGGCCAATGTGTCTGGGGCCAAGATCGGCAGCAAGGGCCGACCGCTGCCGGGCGCGGGGCGTATCGAGCTGGCGGCCTACGACGCCGAGCAGGATCTGATCCTGGAGAACGACCGCGGCTTCGTCCAGGTGGCCGAGCCGAAAGAGGTCGGGGTGCTGCTCGCCGCGTCCAACGGCCCGATCGATCCGACGGCGTCGGTCAAGCGGGGAGTCTTCGCCGCCGGCGACACCTGGATCTCGACGGAGTACCTGTTCTATCGCGACGACGACGGCGACTTCTGGTTGGCGGGCAGGCGCGGCTCGGTGGTCCACACCGCGCGGGGCCTGGTGTATGCCGAGCGGGTCACCGACGCGCTGGGGTGCATCAACGGCGTCGACCTCGCGGTGACCTACAACGTGCCGGTGGGCGACCGGGAGGTGGCGGTCGCGGCGGTTACGCTGCTTCCGGGGGCCAGCATCACCGCGGCCGACCTGACCGACGCCGTGGCCAAGATTCCCATCGGGGTGGGTCCCGACATCGTCCAAGTGTGTCCGGAGATGATTTTGAGCGCGACCTACCGTCCGACCGTCAGCGCGTTGCGCGCGGCGGGAATTCCCAAGCCGGGCCGCCAGGTGTGGTACTTCGACGGCGAGAGCAACTTCTTCCGAAAGCTGACCGCCGGCGTGCGGGCCGAGCTGAGCGGGCGCACCGATGGTTGACGACTCACTGCTGGCAATCCTGGTCTGCCCGGCCGACCGGGGACCGCTGCTGCTGGTGGACGACGAATTGCTGTACAACCCGCGGTTGCGGCGTGCCTACCGCATCGAGGACGGCATCCCGGTGCTGCTCATCGACGAGGCGCGAGACGTCGATGACGACGAGCACGCCCGGCTCATGGCACAAGGCCGTCCGGCAGATCCCCGGTGAGGTAACGCTGCAGGTTCGGCGCGATGGTTTGCGCGACCTGATCGGCCGGTAGCGACGCGAACGGCTCCAATCGCAGGATGTAGCGCGCCATCACCACGCCGACCAGTTGCGACGCGACGAACTGGACGCGGATCAATCCACTGCCGGGCGGATTGTCAACGCGCGGACCAACTTCCACCCCGATCACGTCCTCGATGAACGTGCGGAACAGGTTGACCTCCGAGCCGGCCAGGACGGACCGCAGCGTGGCGATGAAGCCCGTGCCCAAATCGGAATCCCACAGCGGCAACAACATCGACGGCAGCCGGTAGCCGACTTCCTCGATCGGCACGTCGCGCAGCGGGCCGATGATGTCCATCGGGTCGATCGGGATGTGGACGGCGGCGGCGAACAGCTTCTCCTTGGTGCCGAAATAGTGATGCACCAGCGCCGAATCCACACCCGCCGCGGCCGCTACCGCACGGATCGAGGTATTGCCAATACCATTGGTGGCAAACAACTCTCGGGCGCTGGCCAGGATGCGGTTGCGGGTGTCGGAGCTTCCGGCGGGGCGCCCCGGCCGACGGCGCCGGGTGTTGGGGGCCGCCACTAGGACCCTCCGTGGCGACCCGCCGCGCTCGCGATCGCCACTAGGCGGTCCGCCGACGCAGCGTCGCCGCCGCCAGGCACAGCGCGATGAGCGCGGAGCCGAGCACGACGACGATGTCGCGCACCGCGATGTAGGTCAGCTGCGGGTGCGCACCCACCTGCTGGAGGGCCTCCAGCGCGTAGCTGGCCGGCATCACGTTGCTGATCCACTGCAGCCAGTGTGGCATCAGCGCCCGCGGCACGATGATCCCGGCCAGCAACAACTGCGGAACCATCACCAACGGAATGAATTGCACGGCCTGAAACTCCGTGCGCGCGAAGGCACTACACAGCAGGCCCAGCCCCACACCCAACACGGCGTTGACGATCGCGATCACGAACACCCACGCGGGGCTGCCCGCGGTGTCGAAGCCGAGCGCCCAAAACGACACGATGCACGCCAGAATGGCTTGTGCCGCAGCGGCCGTCGAGAACGCGGTGCCGTAGGCGATCAGTAGGTCGAACCGGCGCAGGGGAGTGGTCAGGATGCGCTCCAGCGTCCCGGAGGCCCGTTCCCGCTGCATCGTGATCGCCGTGATGATGAACATCACGAACAGCGGGAAGAGGCCCAGCAGGATCAGGCAGGCGTTGTTGAACGGTGCCGGGGTGCCGGGCCGATGCGGTGCGTTCTGGAACATGAAGTACATCAGCGAGATGACCAAGAGCGGCACGAACAGAATCATCGCGACGCTGCGGTGGTCGGCGGCCAGCTGGCGCAGGATCCGCGTCGTGGTGGCGGTGTATCCCTTGAGCCCTACCCGGCTTCGCGCATGGTGGTGCGCCTGATGATGGACAGAAACGCGTCCTCCAGTGACGTGCATCCGGTGTCCTCTCGTAGTCGGGCCGGGGTGGTGTGCGCGAGCAGGTGTCCGTCGCGCATCAGCAACAGGTCGCCGCAGTGGTCGGCTTCGTCCATGACGTGACTGGACACCAGCAGCGTGGTTCCGGCACGGGCGAGGTCGGCGAACTGCCCCCACAGATCCGCGCGCAGCACCGGGTCCAAACCCACCGTGGGCTCGTCGAGCACGAGCAGGTCGGGCTGGCAGACCAGCGCGCACGCCAGCGACACTCGGGTGCGCTGACCACCGGAAAGGTTGGCGCAGAAGGCGGTTCGTTGATCGGCCAGCCCGACCCGCTCGATCGCGGTGTCGGCGGCCTGGTGGTCGAAACCGTATAGCGAGGCGAAGTACCGCACGTTGTCGACGACCCGCAGGTCGTTGTAGATGGTCGGGTCCTGGGGCAGGTATCCGACGCGGCGGTGCAGCGCCGCCGACCCGGCCGGGTGGCCGAGCACGGTGACGGCTCCCTTGGAATTTCCAGTCACGATCTGCGTGCCGACGATGCAGCGCATCAGGGTGGTCTTGCCGCAGCCGGACGGGCCGAGCAGGCCGGTGATGCTGCCCCGCCCAATCTGCACCGAGACGTCGTGCAGTGCGGTGCATTTGCCGCGGATCACCCGCAGGTGGTCGATGCGGACGGCCGGGGCCGAGATTAATTCATCATTTGATGAAGTCATCATATGATGAATATCCGCCTGCGCCGCGGCGCTGTCAAGGGGCTACGGGGAACGTTCGGGCGATCCCGGGCGGCGCTGCGGCAGGTGTCCGTGCACGCCCTCGGCGTAGGCCGTCTCGGCGTGCTGGGTGAGGTCGACGCCGGTGATCTCGTCTTCCGCGCTGACCCGGAAGCCCATCACCCGGTCGATCAGCTTCGCGAGCACGAACGACACGGCGAACGCATACACCGCGACGACGACGATCGCGAGCGTCTGCTTGCCCAGCTGGGTGAAGCCGCCCCCATAGAAGAGGCCCCGCGGGCCCGACGTCATGACCGCCGTGGCGAGCAGCCCGATCAACGACACACCGACGACCCCGCCGACGAAGTGCACGCCGACCACATCGAGCGAATCGTCGTAGTTGAACCGAAACTTCGCGCTGACCGCGAACGAACACACGACGCCGGCCGCGAGGCCGACGACCGCCGCCCCGAGCGTGTTGACGGTGCCGCACGACGGCGTGATGGCGACGAGCCCCGCCACCACCCCGGACGCCGCGCCGAACGTCGTGGGCCTGCCGTCGCGGACCTGTTCGACCGACAGCCAGCCGAGCATGCCGAGGCAGCCGGCGACGAGGGTGTTGAGGAAGATGGCAGCGGCGGTGCCGTTGGCGGCCAGCGCAGACCCGGCGTTGAACCCGAACCAGCCGAACCACAGCAGGCCGACACCGAGCAGCACGAGCGGCAGGTTGTGCGGCCGCATGGCGTCCTTCTTGAAGCCGATGCGGGGGCCGAGCACCAGCGCCAGGGCCAGGGCCGAGGAACCGGACACGATCTCGACGACGAGGCCGCCCGCGTAGTCCAGCACGCCCATCTTGGCCAGCCAGCCGCCGGGCCCCCATACCCAGTGCGCCACAACCGAATACACGACGACCGTCCACACCGGGACGAACACCATCCACGCGGCGAACTTCGCGCGGTCGGCGATGGCGCCGCTGACCAGGGCGGCCGTGATGATCGCGAACGTGACCTGGAACGTTGCGTACAGGAGTTCGGGAACCGCGCCGTGGGCGGTGTCCGGGGTGATACCCAGCATCCCGACATGCCTGAGATTGCCGAGGAACCCGCTCGCCCCGTCCTCGCTGAAGGCGATGGTGTAGCCCAGCAACAGCCACGCCACCGTGACCAGCGGGATGGAGATGAAGCTCATCATGATCATGTTGAGCACGCCGGTGGTGCGGACCATGCCGCCGTAGAAGATCGCCAGGCCGGGCGTCATCAGGAGGACCAGCGCGGTGCTGGCCAGCAGCCACGCGGTGGCGGCGGGGTCGATCGGATGCATGCTGTGTGCTCCTTCACAGGTCCCAGGACACCGGGATACTGCCATGGCAGCGCTGCCGGTAGGTTCGGTGGGTGGCCGCAAGCCAGCTGCTCGTCGACCCCGTCGCGGCCGCGCATCGGCTACTCGGCGCCACCCTCACCGGGCGGGGCGTCAGCGCCGTCATCGTGGAAGTCGAGGCGTACGGCGGAGTTCCGGACGGCCCATGGCCGGACGCCGCGGCGCACTCCTATCGCGGCATCAGCGGGCGCAACGCGGTGATGTTCGGGCCTCCCGGCCGCCTCTACACCTATCGCAGCCACGGGATCCACGTCTGCGCCAACGTTTCCTGCGGGCCGGACGGGACCGCCGCGGCCGTCCTGTTGCGGGCCGCCGCCCTCGAGGACGGCACCGATACCGCCCGCGCCCGGCGCGGCGAGCTGGTTCGCGCGGCCGCGCTGGCGCGCGGGCCCGGCAATCTGTGTTCGGCCCTGGGAATCACCATGGACGACAACGGGATTGACCTGTTCGACCCCGCCAACCCGGTCACCCTGGAACTCAACGAGCCGCTGACCCCCGTGGCGGGCCCGCGGGTGGGGGTCAGCCAGGCCGCCGACCGGCCGTGGCGGTTCTGGCTTCCCGGGCGCCCGGAAGTGTCGGCATACCGGCGCAGCCCACGGGCGCCCGCCCCGGGGACCAGCGACTAGCGGCAGCGGGTCGCCTTCATAGGGCTAGGCGGCCGCCGGTGCGGGGACCGCACGAAACGCCGGGTCCACTCGCCGCGCCAGGAACACGAACGCCACGGCCAGCAGCGGCGCGACGGCACTGTATATCGCGGCCGGCGTGGCCATCTCGGCGCTGTTCAGCAGTTGCGGACTCAACGCGACGCCCATCGCCACCACGGCGTTGTGCATGCCGACCTCCAGGCTGACCGCGACGGCCTGCCGCGGAGCCAGCCGCATCAGGCGCGGCGCCAGATAGCCGACCGTCAGGCTCACGGCGCAGAAGGCCACGACGGCTCCGCTCAGCAGGCCGAGGTTGTGCCAGAGCGTCGTTCGTCCCCCGGCGACGGCCCCGAGCACGGCGAGTACGAGCAGCGTGAGCGCGACGATCCGGACCGGTTTCTGCAGTCGCCGGGCCAGTGCGGGAAAGCGGTGGCGGACGGCCACCCCGATCGCGATGGGGACTATGACCAGGCCGATCACCGCGAAGAACTTGTCGGGCTGCAGCGGGAGAAACCGCCCTTTGCCGAGGAACCAGGTCATCGACACCGCCAGAATCGCGGGCAAGGCAATGATGGACAGCACGGCGTTGATCGCCGTCAGCGTGAGGTTGAGCGCCAAGTCGCCGTTGAACAGGTGGCTGAGGATGCTGGACATCGTCCCGCCGGGCGTGGCGGCCATCAGCATCAGCCCGACCGCCAGGTGGGGCTCGAGGTGGAAGGCCTCGGCGATGACCAGGCACAGCGACGGGAGCAGCAGCGACTGGCAGACGAGCGCGACGACCAGTGGTTTGCGCAGCGTGGCCGCCCGCTTGAAGTCGTCGACCGTGAGCGTCAGCCCGAGGGCGAGCATGATGATCACGACCACCAACGGCCAGTACCGGTTGTCCATGACGCTCCGCGTTGTTTGGTGCGCTGAGGGAAAAGCGACGATGCGCCGCGCCGTTAGCTTGCCTTATCGAGCAGCGCAGGGGCGAATCGTGGCCGCGGGACCGACTAAAGTCGGCGGCGATGTCTTCCGGGATCCTTGACGAGCTGAGCTGGCGTGGGCTGATCGCGCAGTCCACCGACCTCGACGCGTTGGCGGCCGAGGCGCAGCGCGGGCCGTTGACGGTGTACGCGGGCTTCGACCCGACCGCGGCCAGCCTGCACGCGGGGCACCTGGTGCCGCTGCTGGCGCTGCGGCGTTTCCAGCGCGCCGGCCACCGCCCGATCGTGCTCGCCGGCGGCGCCACCGGCATGATCGGTGACCCGCGCGACGTCGGGGAGCGCACCCTGAACGAGGCGGACGTCGTCGCCGACTGGACCGAGCGCATCCGCGGGCAGCTCGAGCGCTTCGTCGACTTCGACGAATCCGAGACGGGCGCGGTCGTCGTCAACAACCTGGACTGGACGGCCCCGCTGTCGGCCATCGAGTTCCTGCGTGACCTCGGCAAGCACTTCTCGGTCAACGTCATGCTGGATCGCGACACCGTCCGGCGGCGGCTGGAGGGCGAGGGCATCTCCTACACGGAATTCAGCTACATGCTCCTTCAGGCCAACGACTACGTCGAATTGCACCGCCGGTACGGCTGCACGCTGCAGATCGGCGGTTCCGATCAGTGGGGCAACATCATCGCCGGTGTGCGATTGGTCCGCCAGAAGCTGGGCGCGACGGTGCACGCGCTCACCGTCCCGCTGGTGACAGCGGCCGACGGCACCAAGTTCGGCAAGTCCACCGGCGGCGGCAGCCTGTGGCTGGACCCGGCGATGACCACCCCGTATGCCTGGTACCAGTACTTCTTCAACACCGCCGACGCCGACGTGATCCGGTACCTGCGTTGGTTCACCTTCCTGTCGGCCGACGAGCTCGCCGAGCTGGAGCGGGCGACCGCCGAGCGACCGCAGCAGCGCGCCGCCCAGCGCCGGCTCGCCCGCGAACTGACCGTGCTGGTGCACGGCGAGGCGGCCACCGAGGCGGTCGAGCACGCCAGCCGGGCGCTGTTCGGGCAGGGCGAATTGGACCGCCTGGACGAGGCGACGCTGTCGGCGGCGCTGCGCGAGGCCTCGGTCGCCGAGCTCAAACCCGGTGGCCCCGACGGGATCG